>JANPAK010000455.1:0-2267 GCA_031429925.1 Variovorax sp. | reverse complement strand
CAAGGGATGTGGCCGCGCAGGGCGAATTGCTCCAAGCCATTCATGAGCGTGCCCATTAGCAGGCCTTTTTTGAACCAGTTCTTGAAGTTGCGATCTTTGTTGAGCTCGGTGTGCAACCAGCTCTTTTCAAAAGCCTCTGGGTAAGCAGAGAGTTCATCATGCTGGCGACCGGCGTGCACGGCGTCAAATGCTGCGTCGGCAGCGAGCATGCCGGTTTTGATGGCCGCGTGGCTGCCTTTGATGCGGCCCACATTGAGATAGCCCGCATTGCAGCCGATCAAAGCGCCGCCAGGGAACACGGTTTTGGGCAAGGCAAGTAAGCCACTCGAGTTAATCGCACGAGCACCATAGCCGATGCGCTTACCGGCCTTGATCCCCTTGGATTCATCGCCTTCGAGATACCAGCGGATCTTCGGATGGGTTTTCCAGCGCTGCATTTCTTCAAAGGGGCTGAGGTAGGGGTTTTCATAGTTGAGGCCAACCACGAAGCCAAGCGCCACTTTGTGGTCCTCAAGATGATAGAGAAACGCACCGCCGTAGGTGCTGGAATCCATCGGCCAGCCCGCGCTATGTAGCACCAAGCCAGCTTGGTGGCGCGCCGGATCAATTTCCCACAGCTCTTTGATGCCGATACCAAAGCTTTGCGGGTCTCTTCCATCATCGAGATGGTATTTGGCAATCAGTTGCTTGCCGAGATGGCCGCGTGCACCTTCCGCAAACACGGTGTATTTGCCATGCAGCTCCATGCCAAGCTGGAAATCGGCTGTGGGCTCGCCTTCTTTGCTGATGCCTAGGTTGCCAGTGGCAATGCCCTTGACACTGCCATCGTCGTTGTACAAAACTTCCGCTGCAGTGAACCCGGGGAAGATTTCAACGCCGAGGCTCTCCGCTTGCTGCGCCATCCATTTGACCAAGTTAGACAAACTGATGATGTAGTTGCCGTGGTTCGACAAGTTCGGCGGAATCAGCGGGCTTGGAACGCGAAAGGCTGACTTTTCGCCAAAGAACATGATCGCGTCGTCAGTCACGGGCTGGTGGAGTGGCGCACCTTTTTCTTTCCAATCAGGAATCAGCTCGGTCAGCGCGATCGGATCCATGATCGCGCCCGAGAGAATATGTGCGCCGGGCTCCGAGCCCTTTTCAATCACGACAACGGAAATATCTTTGCCGGTCTCTTGTGCTTTTTGCTTCAAGCGAATCGCCGTCGCCAAGCCACCGGGGCCGCCACCGACAACGACCACGTCGTACTCCATGGATTCGCGTGGGCCGTGGGCTTTCAAAATGTCGTCGTGGTTCATAACAAGTCTCGTTGATAATGATTGCATCGGATTTTAGGCCGTGCAGGGCATGTTTCTCTGTGCAAGCCGCTATCAATTGAAGAGGACTCTCTAAATGGCATACGAACTTGACCTTTCCGGCCGCGTCGCTTTAGTGACCGGTGCTTCCAGCGGCCTGGGCGCGCAGTTTGCAAAAACACTGGCCAATGCCGGCGCAGCAGTGGTGCTAGCCAGTCGCCGCACCGACAAGCTCAAGGCCTTGCGCGCAGAGATCGAAGCCGAGGGCGGCAGTGCTCATGTGGTGGCGCTGGACGTGACCGATACCGTGAGTATCAAGTCGGCGGTCGCGCATGCAGAAACGGAAGTCGGCCCGATTGATATTCTGATTAACAACTCTGGAGTCTCAACCACGCAGCGCATCACCGACGTGACCGAAGACGATTACGACTTCATCTTTAACACCAACACCCGCGGCTCCTTCTTCGTCGCGCAAGAGGTTGGCAAGCGCATGCTGGCTCGTGCGAAAGGCGCCGCACCGGGCACCTACACCGGCGGGCGTATCGTGAATATCGCTTCCATGGCTGGCCTCAAAGTGCTGCCGCAGATCGGTGTGTATTGCATGAGCAAGGCGGCCGTGATTCATATGACCAAGGCCATGGCCGTGGAGTGGGGCAAATACGGTATCAACGTGAACGCGATCTGCCCCGGCTATATCGACACCGAGATCAATCATCACCATTGGCAAACCGAGCATGGCCAAAAACTCGTGCAGATGCTGCCGCGCAAGCGGGTGGGTAAGCCCGCAGATTTGGATGCGCTGCTCGTCATGCTCTGCGCCCGCGAGAGCCATTTCATCAATGGCGCCGTGATCGCTGCGGACGACGGCTTCGGCGTTTAAGCGCAGCGATGTGGGTAGGTATTGCCGCTGGCTTAGCTGCTGGCGCGCTGTGGGGGATGGTGTTTGTGGCCCCTCGCATGGTGCCGGGTATC
>JANPAK010000454.1:0-2369 GCA_031429925.1 Variovorax sp. | reverse complement strand
CCCTTCGGTCGCTGGACGGCGCAAAAGCGCGCCGCCTTTTACCTTGGTCGTTATGCGTCAGAAAGCAGTCGCCACGCTTGACATACCATTTGTGATATATACATAATGAGGCATGTGGCAAATCGAAGAGCACCGGCGCGTCGACAAACAACTTTCTGGTGCTGTCCCCATCGAGATCCTTAAGCGTTACGAAAAATGGAAGGACATTGCCGGAATCTCGGGGCCACAAGGATTACGTGCCATCAAAGGGTTTCACGATGAAGCTTTATTTGGTGAATGGAAAGGTCATCGCTCATCTCGCCTCGGACTTCAGTGGCGGGTAATTTACCGAGTTGTGGCGAACGTGTTGCAGATCCAGGTTATTCAAGTCACCGCCCACGATTACAGGAAGCCATGAAATGAAAGAGTTTCGTCCTGCGAAAAAGCGAGTTGAAGTATCGGTAGGGGAGTCCGTGCGTATCTTGCGCGAACTCCAAGAGTTGAGCCAAAGCCAACTCTCCGAACTCACGGGCATCCCGCAAGCAACCATCTCAGCTATAGAAAACGGCCGGGTTAATTTGGGGGTGGAACGCGCAAAGACTTTTGCCAGGGCCCTCAAGTGCCATCCTGCCGTGCTTGTATTTCCCGGCTGGGAAGTCGCGCTTGAACACGCCGCATAACACGGCGGTCGAACGGACCGGCCAACAGCGGCCGACCGCTCACCTAGGTCGTTAAACGCCCGCTTACCGGAAATCTGAATGTCTAGTTTGGGTCGTGCTCGGTCTGCCGCGCATTAATTTGTGCGCGACCAATCGCCAATGAGCGCAACACTACGACAGATTTAGTTGACCACAGTCAGGGTCGCTCGAAGTAAGCTCCAACGATACATTTTTCGCGCTTTGCGTATTGCGCCGCTTTGGCATAATGTTCGCCAACCTCAAACACAGCACGCCACTTCCACGCATCCCCCAGGAGAACCCACGTGAACACCACAAACTTGCTTCGCGCCTCAGCCTTCGCCGTCGCCGCTGCTCTCGCCATCTCATTCGCGCCCACCGACGCCCTTGCCGCCGCCCCGATGGTGAAGAAATCCGCCCCCGGTTATTACCGCATCATGCTCGGCGACTTCGAAGTCACGGCACTTTCCGATGGCACCGTGCCGTTGCCGATGGATAAGCTGTTGACCAATACCAGCCCGGCAAAAATCGCGGCGGCTTTCAAGAAGTATTACGTCACGAGCCCGGTCGAGACTTCGGTAAATACGTACCTCATCAACACCGGCACCAAGCTGGTGATGGTCGATACGGGTGCCGCAGGATTGTTCGGCCCCACGCTCGGCAATCTCATCGCCAATCTGAAAGCGTCCGGTTACGAGCCGGAGCAGATCGACGAAATCTACATCACGCATATGCACGGCGATCACGTCGGCGGGCTGATGGCAGGTGACAAACTCGCGTTCCCGAATGCGATCGTGCGCGGCGACCAGCACGATGCTGATTTCTGGTTAAGCGAAGCGAACATGAACAAGGCCGCCGAGGGCGACAAGGGCGGCTTCAAGGGTGCGATGGCGTCGCTCAATCCTTACGTCAAAGCCGGCAAATACAAGCCGTTCTCGGGCAATACCGAGCTGGTCCCCGGCGTCAAAGCGCTGGTGCGAAAAGGTCACACGCCTGGCCATGCGACGTATGTGGTCGAGAGCCGTGGCGAGAAGCTGGCGCTGTGGGGTGACCTGATGCACGTGGCCGCGGTGCAGTTCGATAACCCGTCAGTGACGATCAAATTCGACAGCGACAGCAAAGCCGCCGCGCAGCAGCGCAAACAGGCTTATGCAGACGCCGCCAAAAACGGTACGCTGGTTGGCGCAACGCATATTTCGTTCCCCGGCCTCGGACGGCTGCGCGCGTCTGGTTCGGGATACATCTGGGTGCCGATTAATTACGTGCCCTTACGTTGATCGCGTTGATCGCGTTGACCGCGTTGACCGGACAATCGGCGCAACGATCCGGCGGCATGACATGAACAGGCGTAGACGATGACACTGCTGCAACGCCTCGGCATTGCGTTGCCGATCATTCAAGCGCCGATGGCGGGCGTGCAAGGGAGCGCGTTGGCGGTAGCCGTATGCAATGCCGGCGGGCTGGGTTCATTGCCATGCGCAATGCTGAGCATCGAGGCCATGCGCGCGGAGTTGGTCGCGATCCAGTCGCAGACGACAAAGCCGTTCAACGTCAATTTCTTCTGCCACGCGCCGGCCGTGCTGAATGCCGACCGCGATGCCGTCTGGCGGGCAGCGTTAGAGACGTATTTCAAGGAGCATGGCATCGATGCCGCCACCATTCCAGCCGGGCCGGGGCGGGTGCCATTTACGTCCGCCGCCGCCGACGTGCTGG
>JANPAK010000453.1:0-8930 GCA_031429925.1 Variovorax sp. | reverse complement strand
AGCGATCGCTGCTGCTGTACCTGATGCGCAATTCGTGAGCGGATTGGGTGCTGCTGCGTTAGCTAAATTGGTGGGGTAAGTGTCGATGAATGTACTGAGGAAGGTGGCCGTGACGTTTCGGGGGTTGCTGAAGGTGATTCTGAATGTTGAGGTTTGACCCGTACCGATGCCGGAAGGATTGAATTGCTTGATGACACCCACGTTATCTGGGGTGACTTGATACACCGCCGTGGCACCGACGACGTTGGTGAGGGTCAAGCCGGGAATAGTTACCGTGAGCGCTCCGGTTCCGACGGTATTGGTGTAGTTGCCCACGCTTGACGCAGTCACCACAACCCGCAGCTGGCAGGATCCGTTGGCCGGAATGACGCGCCCTGCCCCCAAGCTCACCGTGTTCGTTCCGGCCACAGCGGTGATGGCGCCAGCGCCGGCGCACGTGGTGGTCCCGCCGGGCGTGGTGGCATTGACCATCCCTGCCGGGTAGGTATCCGTAAAGACGGAGGTGATCGTCGCCGAGGATGTTGTGTTGGCGTTGGTGAAGGTGAAGATGACGGTCGTCGTCTGGCCTGCCAAACCAGAGATCGGGCTAAAGCTCTTGCCGACCGATGGATTGACGGTGACCAAAAAGCTGGCAATCGCTTCGTCGTCTTCGGTCGGCGCCCAGCTGCTGCCCACTTTGTTTCCGGGTGTGGAATCGACGTCGATCAAGGCGACGCAGGGGCCTGTGGCCGCTTGACACACTTGGCTGATTTGTGCGCGGTTGTCGACGAAACTGTTGGGCGTCACACCGGTGGTGGAAGCGACCAAGGTCATCGTTCTCACCTCTCCAATATCCATCCGATCCACACTCCACACACCGGTGGGTATATCGTAGGAGCAGAAAGTGCAGCTCGGGCCCTGCGTAGATGAAATCACCGCCATGCCAGCTGGCAGAGTTTCCTGCACTTGAATGCGGTGGGCAATGTCAATGCCCTCATGTTCAAGTCGCAGCGTGAACGTCACGGTGCCGCCGGGTGCCACCGCAGAAGGGGTGACCGATTTCGCCAGCTTTAGATCAGCTCTGGGCACACCGTCATTGCAGCCTGTGGATTCAAAATCAGCGTTTGTCCGAGGCACGTTAAACAGCAAAGTGAGCGCACCTGTGGAGGTGTTGACGCTGTAGAAATTACGTGCATTCGCGCCACCACTTCTGCCAATGATCAGACGAATATCCCCGAGGGAGTTTGATAAACCCTCGGCCTCGCCTAGATTCAAATTCAAAGCTGATGCGGCAACGCCGGTGGTGAGGTTGATGTTCCGCAAAAACTGATTTGTATCGGCACCATTCCGAGTCATGAAAAGATTTCCGCTGTTGTCAAAGGCGAAATCTTCTGCGTCATTGAAGGTGCCGCCTGTTGGCGTGCGAGCTCTGACGTAGTCATTGCCGCCAAAGGCGCCGGGGACGATCACGCCCGTGATCGGGTTGACTTGGAAAATATACCCATCAAAATCGTGGATGTACCACTTGCCATCAACCGGATTGCGTGCCAAACCGCGAATGCCCTTAGCTCCATTGTCGTTGGGCGTAATCACACCATCGGGCCCATTTCCTGAACCCATGCCCGTTACGATCGGACTGAGCGGCACAAAGACACCGTCATTGGGGCGAACATAGCCAAAGATGTTGGGCGTACCTTGGTAGATAACATAATACCGATTCGATACGGAATCAAAATACGCAGACTCAAATCTCTCGATGTTGGCCGTGACCACCGCGTCGATCTGGATGTTGGTGGTAAATCGTTGATTGAATGGGAGGTCACTGTCATAGGTGATGATCACACCCGAGTCGTCGTCAATCACAAAGCAGGTGCCGGCCTGCGCGTGCCAAGGCAAGCTGCAAAGCAGCATCGCGATGAGGAAGAACCAACGCTTCATTCGAATATTTTGCAGTGTAAGTGGGGGTAACTGACCGTTAAGGACTATGTTAGCAAGAATGTTGAGAAAGTCCCCCCCCCCTTCCAAAAAATATACGTCAGCACTGTGAGGTATTGCCTGCGAACCCTTTTCAGTTTGGGGGCGTAGGCAGCCCCTGAAGAATACGAATCGTGCGATGCGGATACGCAATCTCAATACGCGCTGCTCGCAGCAGCTTCAGCATCGATATGTGAACGTCGCTTTTCACATTGAGTTGCCCATTCTCCGGATCACTGATCCAAAAGCTTAGGCTAAATTCAAGGCCATCGGCGGCAAACTGAGAAAGGTGCGCGACCGGCGCGGGATCTTTCAAGACCCTAGCGCTGCTGGCCGCTGCTCCCACCAAAATGCCCTGCACCTGGGCAACATCACTCTCATAGCCGACCGTGATCTGGGTGGTCACCATCAACTTGGAGTCTGAGAGCGAAAGGTTCTCCACCCGCTCGGTGATGACTTTCTCATTTGGAATAATGGCCTCGCGACCGTTGACGGCGCGCACCATGGTGTAACGCGTTTTGATGTCGGCAACCCGACCTTCAAAGCCATCAATCCTGACGTTATCGCCAATGCGCAAGCTGCGCTCAAGCAAAATCACAAATCCACTGACATAGTTGGCCGCCAGTTTTTGCAAACCTAGCCCCAGCCCCACACCCAGCGCGCCGCCCAAAACAGACAATGCCGTGAGGTCCACGCCAAGCGTGGATAGGGCAAACAGTAATCCGACCACCAGCAAAACCGCGCGGATCGCATTGATAGCCACTTTGCGCAGCGATAAATCGGTCACAGCATCTGAAAGCAAGCGCCGTTCAATCACGGCGGAAAGCCAAAGACTTAAGACAATCACCAAAATGGCAGCTGCTATTCCCTCAAACAGCCCAAGTAAACTGAGCTTGGATTTGCCAAGCCCAAACTCAATGGCATCCAACTCTGCCGCAACGATGGGGAGCACGCCGGCCAGCCAAAGCACAATACCCAGCCACACCATCCACGAGAAAAACTGCTCCACTAAGCGCCCTGCCGTCGAATCGGGATAGGCCAATGCAACCACTCTCGCTATTAATCGAATAGCAGCTAGCGCAGATAGCATTAGGGTTGCAATGCGAAATAGGGCAAATTCAGGCTCTGAAAATACCGTTACCCGAAGCACGTACACCAGCGCCAAGCTGATCAGCGGAAACACCACACCATCAACGCCCCGCCGTCCAAAGAGCACCGAATCCCTGCTCTGCTCAGTATCTGCATGAAATGCGCGGCGCAATAGCCAGACCAGCACAAACGCCACCGCCAAACAACTGACCAGCGCGGATAGCTCCCAAATGAAGCCGTTGCGATTGAAATCCGCCAACAAGGCTTTGAAATGATTGTGGGTGTTGATAGTCATACGGTCGTTCGCAAGGGATGGCGATAGGCGGGCAGTTGAATGCTAAGGCGCATTGTAGGCCGGCAGAATCACTTGGTCGAACAGACTAATCATCAATAATTTAGGTCTTATTCAATAAGATCAATAACTTACAAGACATTATTAACTTGACTTATCATGTTAATTCGCACATAATCATCTCGATGCGAGAAGCACGAGTTAGCCTCAGACCAGACGATGCACCAAAGCGATTGAGCAACCCTACTGTTGCGCAATCTGTGCGCTCGTCTGTGCGTTCAATCGCAGTCGCAGCTGCCTTGATCGGTGTTTTTGCTCATCCTAGCATGGCGCAAACCAAGCAAACGCCAGCTCCCGCTGATGACATTGGCGTTTTTCTTCAAGACAAAGGCTTGATCAATAAACTTGGCGATCAAATCAATGGCGCCAGTAAGGTGGTGGGCGATAGGGCCTCAGAGCTGGTCGTGATGGCCATGGGATTCCTAGGCGTGCCCTACAAGCGTGGTGGCAACACCTTTGATCAAGGACTCGATTGCAGCGGTTTCGTGCGTCTCATGTATGAGCAGACCATAGGCTTGATGCTGCCGCGCCGATCTGTCGAGCAGGCAGCCGCAACCATATCGATCGAGCGATCTGAGCTTCAGCCGGGCGATCTGGTGTTTTTCAACACGCTCAAGTCCGCATTTAGCCACGTCGGCATCTACGTTGGCGACAACAAATTCATTCATTCGCCCCGCCCCGGCGCTGTCGTTCGCGTCGAGGACATGCGCGTCGCTTACTGGGCGCAGCGATTTGACGGCGCGCGCCGTGTCAATGCCGGCTCGCAAGCGCCGAATTCAAAGTCGTCGCCCTAACACCACTGATGCCGCGCGGACTTTAGCCTTCCGCGCTTTTTACGCTTTCAATCGCGTTGCGCTTCGATGTACAAATGCATTGGTGAAAGACTTGCTTGCGTCGATGGATTGCAGGCGAAGCGTCGGCTCAGCAGCACTCATCGCTGCCAGCAACTGCTCGGGCCCGGTTGGCGGCATGATGCCATCGGGTGAGAGCGCTTCTCTCAAGCGCTCGAGGCTGCCAATGAAGGCCTGGCGATCATCGCCCATCGCCGCATCTGGCAACACTTTCATCACATTCAACAAGCTGGCTTGATTGAGCCAGCGAAGCGCCAAGACCATCGCGTCCGAGACCGCCTGCATGGCACCAGGAAAGCGCAGCAAAACATCCGGTGCGGCAGTCAGGCACGATGAGGGCAACTGGGCTCCCGTGGCCAACTGCGTGCCCTCGGGCGAATGCGTATCGGCCAACAGGATGATCTCGCCGTGCTGCTCCAGCTGCATCATCAGTGGATCGAGGTGTGCCAAGACATCAATCTGTCCTGAGCGCAAGGCTGCTGCAGCGCTGGCAGCACTGCCAACGCTGAGGAAACTCATTTCCGCCGAGCGCAAGCCCGCATGGCGCAGGATCGCGTGAGCCACCGTATGCGTCGGCGAGCTCATCGATAACACGCCAATCTTGCGCCCGCGCAGCTGTGCAATCTGCGACTTCATCGTGAGCCGTGTGATCGGCACGGCAGGCATGAATCGGGAAGATACCCCGAGCGAAATTTGCGGTGCACGCCCCATCAGCACAAAGCTTTGCAGTAGCGGCCCCCTGCCCTGTTGAGTCAGAGCGTTCTCAAGCCAGCCGCAGATGACATCTGCGCTGCCAGCCAGTGCGGCCTGCTGAGCGCGCGCCATGCTCTGGTGTTCGATGATCTCAACCTCCAAACCCACCTGAGCGAACAGGCCGAGTTGGTCCGCAACCATTAAGGGGAGATATACCAACGCATGCCGACTGGCCGTGGCAATGACGATCGCTTTCTTCTCTGGCTTTGGAAAGTCGCCGACTGCGCGGCGCAACGATGTGCTTTTTGCGGCAGGCGTTTGCGCGTAAGACGCCGAACCAATCAAGGCGCTGGACAAGCCGCAAGTACGCACAATAAACTGCCGCCGTGCAGCGCTGGTTGGAACTGGTTTCCGCTCGGCTTCTTCCCTAATCGCCCTATTGCTCATGCCAACGAATGTAACGATACCCATCGCTTCCGTCATCAGGATGAGTCCGGAGCGGGAAATTACGCAAGGGCAAACCCGTGCACCCGCACAACGGCTGCTGGACCAAGCAGCATGAGGCGGTCGGGTCAGCGCAAGCCGGACAAGAGGATCAGGATATTCACGATCAAAGCGCCAAACCAGATGGCTGAGCGCGCCGACGCCATATCGCCGACATAGGTGATAACGTAAAACACACGCAACATGAGCCACGACAGACACAGAATATCTAACTTAGTTTGCCCCGCACCGAGCTGATGCGCAATGATGACCGCAGCGAAGAAAAAAGGGAGCGCCTCAAAGGTATTCGCTTGGGCGGCGTTGGCCCGGGCACGCCAACCAGCCTGCCGCTCTAGCCATTGCCTCGGGCTGTGGTTGTCATAGCCACCATCCTTGCGCGACTTGCTGAACATGCCCCATTTGGCGATACCTGCACAAACGATGGGCAGCAAGGCCGCGAAGAGCAAGATCCAGTAGGCAACGGTGAAACGGTAGGACATGGGAGCAACTCCAAAATCAGGGTTTGACAACAAATTGTACGCTATGAATTTATGAGCGTCTTACACAGGTTTATTGAGAGTGTGGTGCTTCTTTGAAGTCTGCATCCGCATCAGCGCCGGTCTTCCAGTGCGTGTGCAATCGTCCCCAAATCGACGTACTCCAACTCGCTACCGATCGGCACACCGCGAGATAGGCGGGTCACCTGCAGGCCTCTGCTCTTGAGCATGGTGCCCATGATGTGAGCTGTGGCCTCGCCCTCCGCTGTGAAATTGGTCGCTAGGATCACCTCTTGGACCTGCCCCTCGGTGGCACGCTCGATGAGCTTGTGTGCGCCAATCTCTTTCGGGCCAACGCCATTGAGAGGAGAGATCTTGCCCATCAATACAAAATAAAAGCCTTTGTAGGCACCCGTTCGCTCCAACGCTGCCTGGTCTGCGGGCGTCTCCACCACGCAGAGCTTGCTTGCATCTCGGCTTGTATCTAGGCAAGTGCTGCAGACGTCATTTTCGGTGAAGGTATGGCAGCGCTGGCAGTTCTTGATGGCGAGTGCCGAGCCCTGCAACGCCTGTGCCAGCAGCACCGCACCGGCGCGGTCATGCTGCATCAAATGGTAGGCCATTCGAGCCGCTGATTTAGCCCCCACGCCCGGCAAGCGCCGCAATGCTTCGATCAAACTGCTGAGCGAGTGGGCGTCGGCCATATCGGCTTAAAACGGAAACTTCATGCCTGGCGGCAATGGCATACCTGCCGTCAACTTGCCCATTTTTTCCTGAGAGGTCTCTTCGGCTTTGCGAACCGCGGCATTGAACGCCGCCGCAACCAAGTCCTCCAGCATATCTTTGTCGTCGGCGAGCAATGAGGGGTCAATCTCGATGCGCTTGACATCGTGTTTGCATGTCATCGTAACTTTGACCAAACCTGCGCCAGATTCTCCCGTCACTTCGACGTTGCCAAGTTCATCCTGAGCCTTTTTCAGGTTGTCTTGCATCGCCTGCGCCTGCTTCATCAGGCCGGAGAGTTGTCCTTTGTTGAACATGTATTTTCCTTCAAGTACTAAAAATCAAACAGCTTTGATGCTTCCTGGGACGATTCTCGCACCCCATTGAACCATCAAATCCACCACCATCGGGTCATTGTGAATCAGGGCTTGTGCGGCTTGAAGGCGCGCCTCAAGCTTTGCTTGGTTGCGCCTAGCCCATGAGTCTTGGACGGGGCCCACCTCAATCACCAACGCCTCAGTTCGCCCCAGCGCCTGAAGCGCCGCCTGCAATTCATCGCGCACGCTGTCGCTCTTGAGGCTGGCCTGTCCCACTCGTAGCGTCAAATGCGATGCCCCTTTTTCCACGCATTGGCTTCGTACAGCAAGTTGTTGCACGAGGCCTTGCACAGCTTGCGCATCCAACAGTTGTTGTACCAATTGCACCCAGCTGTCGTGATGCGCGTCAGGCTCAACCATGGCGATTCGGGCGTCGAGCCTTGCACTGCCAGCGCCCTGCTCCCTGATTGGGACGGCCACCAGTGTCGACATACGCAAATGCGCGCTTGCGATCGTTGGCTCGACAACGAGCTGATCAACCGGTTGCGCCACATCCGCTATCAATTCATGCGCATTCTGCATATCTCCCGAATCGACTTGAGGTGATTTTTCGTCAAAAAAAGAGTCTCCCGTGGCTTTGGGCTCTATTGAAGCCAGTCCGTCAGGACTATCAATTCTTTGCTCGATGGCTTCATGCTCCAGGCTTTTTTTTTCAACAACTGCACCAGCCGCTCCAGCCGCTGAGCTCAAGTGAGCGGGCCGAAAACCCTTCGGTTTGAAAGCCAACAGGCGCAGCACACTCATCGTCAGCCCCGTGTATTCGTCAGGCGCAAGGCCTAGCTCGCTGCGACCATGGATGGCAATGCTGTACAGAAGCTGCGTCTCATCGGCGGGCATGACGCTGGCCAAGCGGGCAATTTCTACCGCCTCACTGTCTTGTACATCGTGCGAGTTGGGGACCTGCTGGCAAACTGCCATGCGCTGTAAAACGCTGGCCATGTCTTCGAGGGCGGAAGCGGCAGACAGCCCGTTGTCGCGCAAAGCGGAGGCAATATCAAACACCATCTTTCCGTCACCGACAGCGAGCGCCTCAATCAGTCGAAACACATAGCTGCGGTCTACCGCACCCAACATGAGGCGTACGTTGCCTTCCGCCACAGACCCAGCACCGAAAGCAATGGCCTGATCTGTTAGGGAGAGCGCATCACGCATCGAGCCGCGTGCGCCGCGCGCAATCAGGCGTAAAGCGCCGTCATCTGCCGTCACCTCTTCCTGCGCCAGCACATACTTCAAATGCTGATGTATCGTCTCGGGCGCCATCGGACGCAGTGAAAACTGCAAGCAACGGGAAAGCACCGTGACCGGCACCTTCTGTGGATCGGTCGTGGCTAAAACAAATTTCAAATATTCGGGAGGCTCCTCGAGCGTTTTGAGCATCGCATTGAAGGCCGTATTGGTGAGCATGTGAACTTCGTCGATCATGAACACTTTAAAGCGCCCTTGAACGGGTTTGTATACGGCCTGTTCAAGCAGGCTTTGCACTTCGTCGACACCCCGGTTGGATGCTGCATCGAGCTCGGTGTAGTCGATAAAGCGTCCCGCATCAATCGCTCGGCACATTTCACATAAGCCGCAAGGCTCAGCCGTAATGCCGCCTTGCCCGTCGGCGCCAACGCAGTTAAGCGACTTAGCCAAGATGCGCGACACGGTGGTCTTGCCGACCCCGCGCGTTCCCGTAAACAGATAGGCGTGGTGCAGGCGCTGCTGCGTTAGTGCGTTGGAAAGCGCCTGGACCACATGCTCCTGCCCCACCATTTCGATGAAGCTTTTTGGGCGATATTTTCGAGCCAGGACAAGATAAGACATAAAGGATGGATTCTATCCCGGCGCCGCTAAACAAACTGGTCAAATGACCATGAAAAAAGCCCTTGGCATGAGCCAAGGGCTTAATAGAGGATGATCAATCAGCGGT
>JANPAK010000452.1:0-9290 GCA_031429925.1 Variovorax sp. | reverse complement strand
CTCTCTCCTGCCCAGCGGGTTGGTAAGCGATCTGCGCGCCATACGAGAACCGTGCTGGATCCAGCACATGACAATGGGCATCGATCTTAGGCAAAGCCAATAGTTGAGCGGGAGAAACTGTCATGCTCGGAATCTAATCTGAGATGATCCGAGAAAATATGCCAGCAGCTATCACGTTATGGCATGACGCACTTACCGCTCGCTCAAGGCCTCGCCCAGGGTCTTATTGATCGGCTTGAGCAAATACTGCATCACCGTCTTTTGACCGGTCTTGATCTCCACCAAAGACGTCATGCCCGGAATGATTTCAATCTTCTCCTCGGGCTTATGGCGCAACTTCATATCCGTGATCGTGATGATGGCGCGGTAATAGCGTTGATCCTCACGCGTATTGTCTTCGCGCAAGGTATCCGGCGAGATGAAGCTGATTCGCCCCTTCATGCTGCCATAAATCGAAGAATCGAAAGCATCCAGCTTCACGCTCGCTTCCAGCCCCGGCTTCATGAATCCCACATCTGAAGGCCTGATCTTGGCTTCAATCTGCAACTGATCTTCCAGCGGCACAATTTGCATGATTTCTTCAGCCGCACGCAGCACGCCGCCGATCGTCGTCACCCGCACATTCTTCACAATGCCGCGAACCCGAGCCGTGATCTCCATCTGCGAAACCGTTTCATTGCGCCCCGCCAACACCTGCTTCGCAGCAGCCAACTCATCTTGCGCTTTGCTCAGCTCAGCCTGAGCTTCTGTGAAATACCGATTGCGACGCACGGCAATTTGGCTGCGTACCTCATTCACCTGCCGCTCCAGCCGAATGATCTCCGCCTGCGACACAATGCCGTCTTTGACCAAAGGCCGGTTCAGGGCCAATTCACTCTCGGCCAGCGCCTGACTTCTCTCCATCACCGAGAGCTCTTCATTCAAGCCCTGTAAGCGCCGCACATACTGCGTTTGCTGCGCCGAGACAATCTCTGAGATACCGCTGCCCGTCGGAAACACCGGCTTCTTGCCCTCAATCTCCGCCTTGGCGCGCGCAATCATCACACTCAATGCCGAGACGCGCGCCGCGCTTTCACCCGCACCCGCAGCTGAGCGGCCCGTATCGAGCTGCACGAGCAACTGCCCCTTTTCAACCGTTTGGCCTTCGTGCACGGCAATCTTGGAAATAATGCCGCCGTCCACCGCCTGCACGGTTTGCAATCGGCTAGAGGTGATCACGGTGCCCGGCGCACGAGTCACCTCATCAATGCTGAAGTTCAGCGCCCACCACACAGCAGCGCCCAAAACACTACAAATCAACAGTAGCAGCAAAAACGCGCTGGGGCCACCCATACGCGACTCTTGAACATCTGACCACTCATCATGCCCGCTCATGCCATACCCCCATGCATAGTTGATCCACCATACACACCACCAGAATAAGGCGGAGGTGGCGGCGGAGGTGGCGGTGGGGGAGGAGGAGGAGGTGAACCGCCCCCAGGCCCGCCCACGCGCAGACCCGAAGGAGAGCTGAGCTGGCGCATCACCGCATCTTTAGGCCCATCGGCCATGATCTGTCCCTGATCCATCACGATCACCCGATCAGCCCATGCCAACATGCTGGGCTTGTGGGTCACCACGATCAGCGTCACATCAGGATTACGCACCCACTCAAGCTTGGAAATCAATTCCATCTCAGTTTGCTGATCCATCGACGCCGTGGGCTCATCCAGCAAAAGAATCTGCGGCTTGCAAAGAATCAGACGTGCCAAACCTACCGACTGTTTTTGTCCGCCAGACAACCCGCCGCCGCCTTCGTAAATGGGCATGCCAAGCCCAGAAGGATGCTGAGCGATCACGCGCTCCACGCCGCTGAACTTAATAGCCGCCATCAGCTCATCATCGCTCACTGGGCCGCAGCCCATCAGCAGGTTTTCCTTCAAAGTGCCCGCAAACAGCTTCACGTCTTGCGTCAGGTAGCCCACCGTCTCCCGCAAGCGTGTGGGGTCCACTTGCAGCAAATCGACACCATCCAAGCGAATGCGGCCTCGCGTGGGCTGATACAAGCCAGACAACATGCGCACCAGCGTCGATTTACCCGAACCGGTGCGGCCAAGCACAGCGATTTTCTCGCCCGGCTTGATGTGCAGATGCGCCACGTTCAGCGCCAGATGATCATTGCCGGTGTAGCTGAACTGAAGGTTTTCACAAAGGATCTCGCCCGCATGTTTTTCCAAGCTCACAAAACTGGTGTCTGCGGGCCGGTCGACAGGCAGCGTCATGATCCGCTCTAGCGTCTGCGCGGAAGTGCGCACCTGATGCACGCGCACCATCAGATTCACCAAGCCAGAAATGGGTTGCAAGCAGCGCCCTAGCAAAATGCCCACAGCAATCATGGCGCCAGTCGTCACTTCACCTTTGGACACCAAGTAGGCGCCAAGCACCGTCATCAGCACATAACCCACTTGCTGGAAGGTGTAGGCCAAATTATTGTTCAGATTACTCCAGAATTTATTGCGCATGGTTGTGCCCGCGAGCAACTGCGATAACTCATGCCAGCGGCGTGACATGCGCCATTCTGCGTTCAGCGTCTTGAGCGTTTCCGCGCCTTCAACAGCTTCAATCAAAAGGCCAGACCTGGCAGCCGATTCCTTTTGAAACTCTCGAGCGAGTCTGGCCAGCGGCCACTGTAGCGCCAAACTCATCAAAATCATCACGGGAATCAGCACGATCGGCACCCAAGCCATCGAGCCGCCGATGGTCATGATCAAGAAAATGAACAAGATAATAAATGGCAGGTCAGACACCACAAACAGCACGCCAGAGAGCAAAAACTCGCGTATACCTTCGTGCTCACGCAATTGGCTGATAAACATGCCCATATGCTGTGGCCTGGCCTCCATCCGAATCGACAGGGCCCGATGAAACACAAATCCTGCCAAGCGCAAGTCAACACGGCGGCTGGCCGTATCGATCACATGGCTTCGCAAGCTTCGCAGCACAAAATCAAAAGCATAGAGAATGATCACGCCGATCGTCAGCGCCCAAAGCGTACTCGTCGCATTCGTCGGGATCACACGGTCGTAAACCTGCATGGTGTACAGCGCTGATAACGCCGCCAACACGTTGATCACCGAAGCGCCTACCGCACCTTGCATATACAGGGGCCACTGCGCCCTGAGCGCCGCCCAAATCCATCCATGTTGAGTCTGGTTTGGGCCAAAGAGCTCCTCGTGCAAGCGCCGGCGCTCAATCTGCGGCCGCAGCCAACCCAAAATGTCTTTGCTATCCGCGAGCCAAATGGTGGTTGTGCCAGATGGCGCGGTGGGAGGCGCCTGCGGCGCATCCTGAGAGCCTTCGCCCGGGGAATCGTCAGGCTGCCCGACGCCCAAATTCGAGCACACCCACTGCCCGGTGGGTGTGCGCCCGCGCACCAGCGCACAGGTGCCCGTGCGGAGCACCGCAATCGCCGGAAACTCCCGCTGACCGGAAGGCGTCACACCCGGAGGCTCTTGCCCTGCAACCCAGCGCAAATCCACACCCATCGTTTGCGCCGCCCGGCGCAGCGCCTTGAAAGAGTGGGTCCCCGTGGGCACAGCAAAGCGCTGGGAAAACACATCATGCGATAAGGTGTGGCCGCGCCAGCGCAGCCAGTGAGAAATCGCCGCCACCAAGGTGTCGCGGTCCAGTGAGTCAATTTTCATTCATCATTCCGTTTAAGCACACTTTAGAGCTTAACTAGCCCCCATGTGCGGCAAATCATGCTGAATTTGCCCAACCCAATACCTGCTTATTCCCTCGGCAAATCGCCGGTCAAGCTCACAATTTGTACCCAGCCGTCCCATGCCTGATAGCGGGCATCCACCACGCGTTGCCTTGAAGACAAAATATCCGACAACACGTTCATCACTTCCGTCCAAGTGCGCCGGCCCAGATTAAACTGGGCTTGAAAAGACTCTAGGGTCTCGTTGGCGATCCCCACTTGTTCTTGCGACAAGCTCAAGCGCCTGCTCGCGCCCTGGATGGACAATTCGGCCGAAGACACAACCTCAGCCAAGCTCTGGCGAACGCGATCCATTTGCAACAACGCCCCGCGCGCACGCTCCTCGGTTGCGCGCACACGATCTTGCGCAGACAAGGCCACATCGCCCTGCCAGCTCAAATTCAGACCACCAAAATAACCCTTGGTGGTGTTACTCGAAGAATCACGCTCAGCCCGCAAAGACACCACCGGATAAAGCCCTGCGCGTTGCGATCGGGCATCAGCTGCGATCGCCTCGCTGTCAAGGCGCTGCTGATTCAATTGCGGCGAATTGGCATACACACGATCCATCAACAGCTGTCCTTGCCAAGGCAGCATGGGCGCAGAAGCAAAATCTCCTAGGGAAGCCGGCGCTTGCTGGCCCGTCAAAATCAAGTATTGCTGGCGGCCCAAGGCCAAACTTTCCGTCTGCTCCAAGACCACGGATTGCGCTGCAGCGGCACGGCTTCTGGCCAGCGACACATCAGCCGCCGTGCTCACGCCGCCTTGGGCCCGCTGCGAGATAAACCCCAGCAGTCTGTCGTGCAGAGCAGCGTTGGTCTTAGCCACATCCAACTGAGCCTCGATCCGCGCCAAAGCCACCACCAACCGCGCCGCGCGGCCCGCCGCCTCAGATTGACTCACCGTCACGCCTTTGCCCGCTGACAGCAAGCGTGCATCCAGTGCATCACGATCACTCGAGCGTTTGCCGAAGTCATAAAGCGGTTGATCGATCACGGTGGTGATGCCGCGCGAAACCGCGCTACCCGATTTCACCTGAGCTGTAGCTGTCGGATACCAAGAAAAGCGAGCACCATCACGCAGCGCTTGTGCCGCAGCTTGCTCAGCCGCAGCTGCTCGAGCAGAAGGGCTTTGCTGAGCCGCCAACACACTCGCTCGCGCAATCACAGGTGGAATCGCCACCCCTGCTGCGGCAAGCGGAGCCGCTGCACCAGCTTGCGCCATTGCGGCATCGCTAACGGCCAGCGACAGCGCCATTAGGCCAAGCGCCGCAAGTGCCATCGAAATTTTGCGCCGCGCCGCGCCAATTGGAGCCATTTTTGCGGACGAATTCAACGCATTCGCCCCATCACACGCCATTGCATTCATATCAGTTTCCGAGTCACGCCGTGACATACCTGCCAAAGGCTAGATTGTGCCCGAAAAGCACACTCAATCAGCAGCTCGCAACCACGCAAGTTTCATCTGCCCCGCGTTGACCAAATCAGAGACCACATTGGGCAGTTCAATGGAGAGTTTGCCCTGCGGATTCAATGGCACAACGTATTCACCCAGCACGGTCGAGCCGGCCAAGATAGCGACCACCGCGCCACGAACGACAGCCGGCTGCCCTGGCGGCACGGAAAGCAATACATGTCGACTCAAGCGATTGCCGATGTGCGCCGCCAGCGTTGGCCGCACGCTCGAGGGCACAGGGCGGCTGCCCTTGGGCGAAAAAACGCTATCGTGAACCATCACACTGTGTTGCGCATACGGCCAAACGAGTTGCCGCAGAAAATGCTGATCACCATGGCTGGGCGTGAAGGGTCGGGACACGAAAAATTCGAGCGCCTTGCGAATGCCGCGAAAACCAGCCGCCCGCGCGCCCCACATCCCCGCCAAAATCAGTTCGCTGTGCGTATACCAATCACGAATCGCATGAACCGCTGCACCGCTGTCGAGCCATTCCTGCACACACGGCACCTCACGAGGCGTCAAGAATGAGTCTGCATCGCGGAAGATCACGATTTCCACGCGCTCATCCTCCAGCGCCAAGAAGCGCCAAGTGGTGGCAGGAAACTTTTTGTCTTCGGCCTTAACCTCATGCAACACCGCCCCACTCGCCTTCAGCCTGGCGCGGGCTGCAGGCGGCACGGTCTCATCGACATACACCCAGACCTGCCACCCAGGAAACAGCACCGGTGCAGCAGCCAAGCTCATGGCCAGCATTTCCGTATAAACAGGCTTATGCCCAAAAAGGCTGTATGAGATGACCTTCAGGCCTCGCGGCGCAGCTTTAGATTGCTCCACCTTCTTCTGCCAGTCCGGAGCCCAATCCAGTCGGGTTTGGGTAAATACCTTTGCCCGTGCCTCCACCGCCTGCTGCCCATAGTGCGACGCTTCGCTTTGGTTTCCCTCGGCAATCGCGCAAGCCGTCAGCCCGTCGAGCACATCCAGCTGATTTTCGGTCATCAGCTCTGCCATGCGCCCTGTGAGCTCCATAAAGCAGGCTCTTGAAGTTGGATTGAGCTCCTGCCGGCGAAAGCACACGCCCAGTACCAAAGTCGCTTTGGCAGAGATCGGTTTGACGCTCGGATCTTTCAAACGCGCCTGCCGAATCGGCTCCAAACGATCAGTCACCGCTTTGAAATCATTCTTCAAAAACTGCTCAATCGCCCATTTCTCAAGCTCTTGGTTCTCCGCCAACACGGCTGCGTCGGGCAAGACCGCCTCTAACAGGTCGGCCTGCGCCGCTGCCAACGGTTTACGAATTGATTGCGCCTTAGCGCTTTGGCTGCGCCTTTGATTCAGCTGATTCAGTTTACTCATGAAGATGTCAAATTACTGCAAAAGCCCAAGGCGCTTGTTCAGAGCCAATCGATCAACGAGCAAAACTTTCGCCACGTTAGTGAGGTAGGCCAAATGCTCAGCGCGATCCTCAATCGGCTTGCCCTCGCGCACAACGCGCCGACCAATCATTTCATGCACTTGCAGCACGGATTCAGCTGCCGCCTCCGGCGTGGTTTTGCCCTCGTTGTAGGCCTGAATGAGCAAGATTTCCACCGCCCCCATACTCACGCCCTTTCCGAGCGTTGGGCTAGCAAGCGTGCCAATTTGGTCGTTGTATCTCACCGCCCGCCCTAAGGCTACATTGAGTTTCGCGCAGTGCGCATCGGCCTCCGCATCCTTAGGTAACACGAGGCTCAGGTGCCCCGTGCCCGACAAGACTCTGAGCACCTGCAGAAAGCCTTGCGGCCCAACAGCGCTGATCTCTGGCATAGCCAGCAATTGGCTCGCACGCATCGGCACATAATCCCTCGCCGCCATCGCCTGCAACACCGGCTTGTATATATCTTCGCGCAAGGCCACCTCGGCACCATTGGCCCGCAATTTCATCGGCACGGCCTCTGGCGTTGATGTCAGCATCAAGCGAGCATCTAAGATTTGATCGAGCACTTGCGCTTGGCTCACCAAATGCTTGCCGCGCACGAAGATATCCTGGCGGAATTGCCGATTGGTGAACATATCGCGCAACATCTCTTTCATGAGCGGTTGTGCGCACTCACTAACCAGCTTGAGCGCATCGCCACCACGCAGCTGCAGCGCATCATCGTCCTCAATCGGACTGGATTGGCACAAGTAATCCATCTTAATGCTGGCCATTTCTGCGTGCACATCCTGCACCCCCATCATGGCCCACTCTTCATTGAAATACTCATGCAGCAGATAATTTCGGCTGTGCTTGAGCATGCCTTCAACGCGGCCTTCCAAGCTCGGCTGGGCGGCGAAATAGCCCATTTTGCTTGCAACCGCACGAGAGACGAAAGCCAGCGTTTGATCGACCTGCTTGGCGGGTGGCTGATTCTTATCCACTTGCTTTTGATGATGCAAATACATCAAATCGCGAAGCGGCTTGGCAGGCGCCCAGCCGGGCGAGCAGTTGTAGCTCAGATAGAGCAAGCCGCCCGGCGCTAAATGCTTGCTGATAATGTCTAGCACCGGCTTACGATTCTCGGCATTCACCCAAGACCAGATCCCATGCAAGCCAATGATGTCAAACTGAGGCAAATCCTTGCGCTGAGCCAGCTGTGCAAAACCATCATCAAACACATTGGCCGACACACCCGCCGATCGCATCAGATTCGAGCAGTGGTTGGCTTGGGCTGAATTAAAGTCTGTGCCCCAATACTCACCCGGCTGGCTCGCAGCGTGAATCGCCAGACTCAGACCCTGGCCAAAACCCAGCTCCAAATAGCGCGGCTTGGCAAAGCGGTCCAGATCAAGTTCTGCGCCCGCCAGCAATGCCGACATCACGATCGTGCTGGGAGCGAGCTGGCGATAGTAGCCGTAGGTGTACTCAATCTCCGAAAAATAGCCTTGGCTCCATTCCTGCATAGCTCATCCTCTTTTCATCAAAATCTCAAACACGCGCCTCAAAACGGGAGGCAAAGGCAAAAAATCATGCCGGTTTTGACCGCACATCCACTCGGTTGCCATCGACCTTAATCTCAATGCGCTCAAAACCAGGGCGCTGCGCAATGCACAAATCGCCCACATGCGCGCTAGTGTATCCCAGCTCCTGCGCCACAAAATCTAACAATTCCTTGCGCTTTTGCGCATAAGGTGTGATCGATTCCGGCCACACCTCAAACATCAGCACCGGCCATCCGCTCGCCTCGATATAGCTGCGCGCGCCTTTGAGCACCTCCAGCTCCATGCCTTCCACATCAATCTTGAGCAAATGCGCATGCGGCAAGCCAGCATCATCGAGCTTGATGCATGGCACCGACTCCACTCCGGAGCCCAGCGCGCTGCCGCGCTGCCACTTCAAGACGTTGGGATCCAAACTGAGCGCACCCAGATTGGGATCAGTCTGCGGATCCAATTGAGGCACGTCGATGCTCGACACCGAGCCATCGCCCACAGCGCAATGCCGCGCCATCACATGCCGCAAGCCATTCGCAAACAAATTGCCACACAGCTGGTAATACACCACGCGCTGCGGTTCGAAAGCAAAAATCATCCCCTTGCGCTCCAGCAACCATCGCCCAATCGGCACGCTAAACGCACCCAGATTAGCACCAATATCTAGCACCACCGGCTGCACCACCGATTGCAAAGCAAGCTGCGCCTGATGCCGTGGCGCTAGCGCTGGCGGCGCGCAAGGACATCGCGCAGGCACGCCAGACTGGCGACACGCGGTATTGGGGGCGCGCGCAGTCGCTATTGGCTCCTTGGTGGGATCGCCCTGATGCGTCGGCCGACATCGCGGTGCTGCAGGCCACGGTGCAGCAGGGTCGACACGAATTCGAAGCTGCTCGCAAAGTGCTTGCGGCAGCACTGAGCCGCACACCCAGCCATGCGCAAGGATGGCTGAACCTTGCAGCCTTGGAGCGTCTGTCCGGCAATTATCCGCAGGCATTGGCCGCATGCATGAAGGTTGGGCAAGCAGGCCAAGCGCTCTACGCACAGGCTTGCCAGCTCGAGACGGAGTCCTTGCAGGGCAATCATCAGGCCGCGACGCAGGGGCTGCAAAAGTTGACAGGCCAGTCGCGTGACGCAGGGCAGC
>JANPAK010000451.1:0-9215 GCA_031429925.1 Variovorax sp. | reverse complement strand
TAAAGCTGATGGTGCCTGCCATTTTTGCGGCCATTGTTGCCAGCGGCGTTGCGATAGCGGCGGGGCAATTCGGTGGCTTGGCATTGTGGCCGCGCTATCTTGCCGCCGGCGTGGCGATGGCGGTGGCTTTGCGCAGCAACGGCAACATCATGCTCACTGTGATTTCTGGCATGCTTGCCTTGCACGCTTTCACCGCCTTGCGCTCTTGGCTCGCCTAATGTCGACTCGCTGAATGGAGGAGGGCCTGACGTGTCGTCGGGCTTTGCAGTTGTGCGAGCCACCACTGTAGGGCGCGTCCCTGTGATTTGGCGGACCCTGATCGCCATGCATAGCTGACCTTAGAGACACGCTGTGAGCGCTCAGTGGCTTTCACCACCAAACGTCCGGTGTCAATATAGGGGCGGGCGACGCATTCAGGAAGATTGCCGCAGCCTAGGCCGCGAAGTTGTGCTTCAAGCTTAGCACCCATGTTGGGAACGGTGAAAACATCTTGCCCACTCAATATGCCCAGACTCACGGTTTGCGGGCGTGCTGTACTGTCGGCCACGGCCACAATTCGATGCGCTTGGATCTCCGCGTCACTCAGCGTGTGGTCTTTGGCAGCCAGAGGATGATGCGGTGCAACCGCAAACACAAAAAGCACCTCGCCCAACGGCTTGCTGGTGACACCCACGACGCTGGTGTCGGCGATCACACCAATCGCGAGATCTGCTTTGCCATCGAGCAGTGCATGCCAAGTGCCCGAAAGCGTTTCTTCCCGGATACGCAATCGGGTCGGGACGGGATCAGGGGCTCGCAGCGCAAAGAATCCTTCGACAAGTTCATTGACGGTCGACTCGACGATGATGCTGTCTACCGCGATCGTCAATTGCGGCTCCCATCCCGTGGCCACACGGCGCACGCGTTGGGCAACAGCATCGAGTTGCTGCAGAACGTGTTCACCCTCTCTCAGGAGCTCTGCGCCAGCAGGCGTCAATCGCGCCTGGCGCGAACTGCGATCAAACAGAAGTACGTCGAGCGCATCCTCCACCTGGCGCAGTCGATAGGTCAGTGCACTGGGCACCAGATTGAGCGCGCGCGCCGCCGCTGCCATGCTGCCGTGCTGGGCGATCTCTTGAACCATTCTGATGGCGTCCGGTGTCAGGGCATTTTGCATATCGATGCGCGCATTAGTTGAATAATGAGTTGATTAAATTCAAATTATTTGAATGATGGCATCAAAACCATTCAATTGCAAGTTGAGGGATTCGCTTTAAAGTCCACTTCATCGCCAAAAGGCGCCAGCCCAACTGAAAGGAAACGCATCATGATTACTGTTCGCCATTCGCAAGACCGTGGCTACGCTGACCACGGTTGGCTCAAGAGCTTTCATTCCTTCTCTTTCGCGGGCTATTACGACGAAGCCCATATGGGCTTTGGCAATCTGCGGGTGATCAATGAGGATCGCATTGCCCCGGGTATGGGCTTCGGTACGCACGGCCATCGTGACATGGAAATCATCAGTTACGTGCTTTCAGGCAACCTCGCTCACAAGGACAACATGGGGAACGTCAAAGGTATCCCGCCGGGTGATGTGCAGCGCATGAGTGCAGGCAAGGGGGTGATGCATAGTGAGTTCAATCACGCGCAAGGCCAGGAGACACATTTCCTACAGATTTGGATTGAGCCGAATGTGACAGGAATTCCACCAAGCTACGAGCAGAAAACCGTTCCAGCGGCTGAAAAGCAAGGGCAGCTCAAACTGGTCGCTGCGCCCGCAGGCGAGAGGGGCAGTATTGGTTTGAATGCAGATGCACGGCTGTATGCAGGCCTATTCGATGGCGCCGAAACTGCAACGCTGGCTCTCAACCCGCAGCGCAAGGCCTACGTGCATCTCGTGCGCGGTAGCTTAAGTGTGAATGGGCTGCCGTTGCGAGGTGGAGACGCTGCCAAGATCCAAGGCGAGAGCCACCTGACGCTCGATGCTGCCAACGATGCCGAAGTGCTAGTGTTTGATTTAGCTGCATGAACGACGACGTCATCTGCGGATTTGAACTTCGCCCTTTGCTCGGCGTGTTCTTCAGCGGCGCACCCATTAACGAACCGGTCTTCCCCGGCGGTCCATTCATGGGGAACACAGCTCAAGACATCACCGACTACAAACGTGCATTTGCGCGCAGCGAGATGGGGCATCTGGATGCCTCCTTTTAAGTTTCTATTCTTTCCCTCAACGCCTCTCAAGGAGAATCTTCAATGGCAAAAGTAGCAGTCGTTTATCACTCAGGTTATGGTCACACGCAGCGTGTGGCTGATTTTGTGGCCAAAGGCGCTGGCGCTGATGTGGTCGCCATCGATGCAGAAGGCAACCTGACCGAGGCCCAATGGGCTACGCTGGACGCCGCCGATGCAATCATCATGGGCAGCCCCACCTACATGGGCATGGCCAGCTGGCAGTTCAAGAAATTCGCGGATGCCACGAGCAAGAAGTGGTTCTCAGGCGCTTGGAAAGACAAAGTGGCCGGGGGCTTCACCTGCTCGGCAAGCCCCAGCGGCGACAAGCTATCCACGATTCAGTATTTCATCACCCTGTCCATGCAGCAAGGCATGATCTGGGTTGGCCAACCTGCGCTGAACGATGGCAACATCAACCGCATCGGTTCCAACAGCGGCGTGATGGCGCAATGCGGCCCGAACGATCCCGCCGACAAGATTCCGCAAGGCGATTTGGATACTGCACAAGCCTACGGCAAACGCATCGCCGAAGTAGCCACCAAGCTGCGCGGCTGATGCCATTGCCAGGAGCGCTGATCGGCAACTGGTCATCGAAGTTTTCTGCGTAAGGCATTTGTGTAAGATCAGGCACTATGCAAGTGCTTACCCTCTTACCTCTGACGGACTGGTTGGCTCTGCTGTGGTTTTTTACTGCGTGGGTGGGGTACTCTTGGGTTACCAGAAGTCAAGGCAACAACAACAAGTCCTTGATCTCGACCACCAACCGCTATCGCGGCTATTGGATGCAACAAGCAACTCGCCGTGATCCACGTGTGCTTGATGGCATCATTACCCAAAACCTCTCGTCGACGCCAGCCTTTTTTAGTTCTACCACCATCATAGTGATTGGCGGCTTGTTCGCCTTGCTGGGCAGTACCGATAAAGCTGCAGAAATGGTGAGTGATATTCCTTTTGCCGTTCGCACTTCAGTGTTGATCTTCGACTTGAAGGTGCTGGTCATGATCAGCATCTTTGTGTTTTCATTTTTTCGCTTTTCTTGGAGCATGCGGCAATACACCTTTGTGGCGTTGCTGATCGGCTCCATGCCGGATCCCCAAGAATTTGATTCCGGCAAGTTTGATCGTGAGGTTTTCTCTCAGCGTGCAGGTCGTATGCTGGGTATGGCTGCCGAGACGTTCAATGCCGGTTTGCGCGGCTACTACTTTGCGTTTGCGGTGATCGCTTGGTTTTTTTCGGCGCTTGCCTTTGCCTTTGCTAGCGCAGCGGTGGTTCTTATCCTCTACCACCGCGAGTATCGTTCTGATGTCCTTGAAGTCTTAGGTTGAGCAGAAAAACGCGTTCACACAGTCGGCGCCAACTTGAAGGGATTGACGTCAAGTGGCGCATTGCGGGAACTCATCGTATCGGCTAGCAGGCGGGCGCTACCGCAGGCTAAGGCCCAGCCGCTGGAGCCGTGTCCAAGATTGAGCCAGAGCCCGCGCTGAGAGGATGCGCCGATAACAGGTGGTCGATTTGCCAACATCGGGCGCGCTCCCTGCCATTGCTGAATACCTTGACTCATCACTGCAGCGCCGGGAAACCAGTCTTGCAGCACCTTATAGAGCGTTTGCATCGCTCCTGGATGCAACTTGCCAGCATTGCCGCCAACCTGCGCACTCCCAGCCACTCGCACGCGCTGCCCCAGGCGCGTGATGGAAACTTTGTACCGCTCATCCATCAAACCGGAGCGAGGCGCGTTCAGCGACTCTTTGATGTGTGCGCTGACCGAGTAGCCGTATACCGAAGCTAAAGGAAGCTGGATGCCGTGGGGGCGAAGGAGGGTGAGCGACTGCGCGCCGGTGCAGAGTACCACCGCGTCATGCGTCTGAGTGGATGCCGGCGTCGCTTTTAATTCGTGCCCGATAGACGATGAAAACTGTGAGTTCTGCGTTGGCGCGGAGGCTGTCAGCGTCACGCAGTTGCTGGCGCCAGCGTCGGAGAAGCTCAGTGATTGAACAGCCATGTTGAACTCGAAGCGGACCCCCATTCTTCGGCATTCGTCTTTAAGCAGCAGCGCAAACTGCCGGCAGTTTGCGACTTCGTCGTCTTTGAGATGTAACGCGCCTGCGAAATGGGTGTCAGTGTTGATGGCCGGTTCAATACTTCTTGTCGCGGCTTCGTCAAGCTGAGTGACAGAGACCCCTAAATCCCGCAGCATGGCTAGACTGGGTTGGACAGCAGATAGCTCTTTGTCGCCTCGCAATGCGACCAAGTAGCCGTCGGACCGATCGAGTTCGAAACTGTGGCGTTCGATGATGTTGTGCAACTGACTGCGGCTATAAAAGGCAAGCTGCTGCAATGCAATGCGGTGTTTGACATAGACGTCGCTGCGACATGCGCGCCAGAACTGCCACAGCCAAGTCAATTCATGTGCAGATAGCGGTAGCTGTACTCGAAAGGCGCTGTGTGTCCCCAACATTTGCCGCAGAACTTTCCAAGGCATTCCTGGCGCCGCCCAAGGCGTGACGTATCCAGGTGCAATGACCCCGGCATTCGCAAAGCTGGCTTCCTCCGCGGCAGCTCCGCGGCGCTCAAGCACTGTCACTTCATGGCCATCGCGTGCCAACTCGTAGGCTGTGGTGATACCCACGATGCCCGCTCCAACTACCGCAATTTTCATGAGTTATGCCGATTTTCAATGCCAAAAATGGCTAGCGCCCTTGCAAATACTGCGTAGTTTGCTATCTAATTTGAAGTATCTACCGAAGATGTGATTGTAACTGCTGCTCTACGATTGCAGCGAGATGCAGGATGGCTTGATCGTGCATCGCCCCATGCCACAGCATGAGTCCAGTGGGAAGTTCGCCAGGCGTCTGGTTGGGTAAGCTGATGCCGCATCCGTCAAGAAAGTTGACAACGCTTGTGTTGCGTAGCATGAGTGCGTTGATACGAAAGAATTCGGCATCGCGTTCTAAGCCAGGCGCGACTTGAGCAATGGGCGCCGCGACCAGTGGGACAGTGGGCGACAGAACCGCATCGAAGGCTTCTAGCTTAGCTGTAACACGCTCGATCCAAGATCGGCGAGCCAGTTGGAGACGTACATAGTCCGCTGCTGTCATTTGATCGGCCAATGCGATTCGCTGAGCAACGCGCGGGTCCAATTCTGCTCGACGGTGTGGCCATAACCCCGCTGGAATCATCCACGCTTGAATTTCAGGTGCAGAAAATCCGCCACGAGCTTGGATCGTGCCGAGTTCGCCGACTTCTGGCAGTTCGATCGATATCACTTTTGCGCCAGCCCGCGAAAGCTGTTGCACGCTTCGCTCAAATGCGGCCGCCACTTGCGCATCCATACCGTCCTGCATCGTGCTGATAACAATGGCAAAGTGGCAATCTGACAATGATTTAGACGACTGCGGCGTGGTTTGTCCGCTCAGGATGTTGTGAACGAGCGTTGAGTCGCGCACGCTGCGCGTGAGTGCGCCTAAGCTGTCCAGCGAGTGCGACAGAGGGATCGCGCCTGTCGTGGGCACCAGCCTAGCCGTTGGCTTGAATCCAACCAAGCCGCAAAGCGCGGCCGGGATACGGATGGAGCCACCGGTGTCCGATCCGAGACCAACGAAAGCCGCGCCGCTAGCAACGGAGACGGCCGCGCCGCTCGATGAGCCGCCAGGAATTCGTGGCGTTGTTGGGTCGGCGGCGAGCGCGGCTGGGTTTACCGGCGTACCGAAATGCGGGTTTACACCCATCCCGGAAAAAGCCAGTTCTACCATGTGCGTGCGCCCGATCACAACGCCGCCGGCAGCCTTGAGGCGCTGGACCGCGACAGCATCCTGTACGGCAGGTATTCGCTGAGTGAGGACAGTCGTCCCGCTGGCTGTGACATCGCCGGAGATATCGAACAAATCCTTCACAGACACAGCCAAGCCAGCCAAAGGCAAAGCTTGATCTATTGTGCTGGCTTGCTCCAACGCCTTTGCATTGATGCTTCTGAATGTGTTCGCGCAGGCAAGTGAGTGCGCGACCTCTAGGCTGGATCCCATGAAATGCGCCGCGGTGCTGTTTCCTGAGCGAATGTCGTCCCGCGCCCGGTGTAAATCTGGCTGGTTGCGTATCAGAGGCGAGCGGGAGTGAGGCATGGATGCTATAATTTAGAGCTTTGTTGAAAAGTGCAAACCTAACAGTACGTCGCTAAATCAGCAAAAGTAACCGCAAACCAGCTCAACCAAGGTGTTGCGTCTCTGAAAGAAATGAACGAGAGGCGATGCGGGCTGGATTTTAGACCCAACCTTAGGAATTTTCATGGCAATTTCCATGCGCGACATGCTGGACGCAGGCGTCCATTTCGGCCACCAGACCCGTTTCTGGAATCCCAAGATGGCGCCGTTCATCTTCGGTCATCGCAACCGAATTCACATCATCAACCTCGAGAAGTCGTTGCCGATGTTTGAAGATGCGCTGAAGTTTGTACGTCAACTCTCTTCCAACCGTGGCAACATTCTGATCGTCGGTACCAAGCGCACTTCGCGTGAGATCGTGGCGACGGAAGCCGCTCGCGCGGGCGTTTCGTTTGTGAACCAGCGTTGGCTGGGCGGCATGCTGACCAACTTCAAAACCGTGAAAGGCAGCTTAAAGCGCCTCAAGGACATGAAGGCTCAGCAGGAAGTTGGACTTGAGTCCTTGTCCAAGAAAGAGCAGTTGATGTTTGCTCGCGAAATGGAAAAACTCGAACGCGACATCGGCGGGATTGCTGACATGGCTAGCCTGCCTGACGCAATTTTTCTGATCGATGTGGGCTACCACAAGATTGCGGTGCAAGAGGCTCGCAAGCTCGGCATCCCGATCATTGGCGTGGTGGATTCAAATCACTCCCCAGAAGGTATTGATTACGTGATCCCCGGAAACGATGATTCTGCCAAGGCTGTGCAATTGTATGCACGCGGCGTAGCGGATGCCATTCTTGAAGGACGCGTCAATGCCGTTGAGCAAGTGGTCAAGGCTGTGACTAGCGACGATGAGTTCGTTGAAGTCGAAGAAGGCCAAAGCGCTTAAGTGCCCGCTGCGAGCTAGAAGGGGCTCTTGCAGCCCCTTTTTTGTAATGTTTTTTTGAAGGAATCAAGATGTCTGCAATTACCGCAAGCATGGTCGCTGAACTGCGCGGAAAAACCGATGCTCCGATGATGGAGTGCAAAAAGGCGCTGACTGAAGCGGCAGGTAACATGGCGAAAGCCGAAGAAATTCTACGCGTCAAGCTTGGCAATAAAGCCGGTAAGGCAGCCAGTCGGATCACGGCAGAGGGTGTCGTCACCGCATATGTTGACGGGACGACCGCCGCTATGATCGAGATTAATTGTGAAACCGATTTTGTGACAAAGAACGACAGCTTCTTGGGCCTGTGCAATGCGGCGGCCAAGGCTGTTGCCGTCAGTAATCCCGCAGATGTGTCCGCATTGGGTGCAACTGCGTTTGCTTTCGATGGCTTTGGTCCAACGCTGGAAGACGTGCGTCGGGGCTTGATCGGCAAGATTGGCGAGAACATGAGTTTTCGCCGCTTTAAGCGTTTTGCATCGGGTGCAAAAATAGCCACCTATTTGCATGGAACGCGTATCGGCGTGGCGGTGGAGTTTGAGGGTGACGAAACAGCCGCTAAGGACGTGGCTATGCACATTGCGGCAATGAAGCCAGTGTCGCTCACCAGTGCCGATGTGCCTGCCGATTTGATCGAAAAAGAACGTTCTGTTGCCGCCGGAAAAGCAGAAGAAGCGCGCAAGGAGCTTGAAGCAGCCGGCAAACCCGGTCAAAGCCCCGAAATTGTGGCTAAACGGATCGACGGCGCTGTGCAGAAATACCTCAAGGAAGTCAGCCTAATGGATCAATCCTTTGTCAAGAACGACAAGCTGACCGTGGCTGCCTACCTCAAAGGCGCCAACACAACAATAAGTGGCTTTACGCTTTATGTGGTCGGTGAAGGCATCGAGAAAAAGGTCGATGACTTTGCTGGCGAAGTGGCCGCTCAGGTGGCCGCGGCCAAAGCGGGAGCTTGAAACTCAGGCATTGGAGCAATGAGCGGTCCGCGGGCCGCTTTTTTGTGCCTGCGCCAATCGGCTCAGTCCATGCCGCTCTGCCGCAAAGCGGCGTTGCGCCCAACATAAATCACCGATAATCCAAAGGTTTATCTGCATTCAGTACAAGATCAGGAGCCTCACTCATGACCCATCCCGCTCACAAGCGAATTTTGCTTAAGCTTTCCGGCGAGGCATTGATGGGCGATGACGCGTTTGGTATCAACCGTGCCACAATTGTTCGGATGGTGCAGGAAATCAAGGAAGTCACTGAACTCGGTGTTCAAGTAGCCATTGTGATAGGTGGCGGCAACATCTTCCGCGGCGTGGCGGGCGGGTCGGTCGGCATGGACCGTGCGACGGCTGACTATATGGGCATGTTGGCGACTGTCATGAACGCCCTTGCGCTTGCCGACACGATGAATAATGCCGGCATGGTCGCACGAGTGATGAGTGCGATAAATATTGACCAAGTGGTTGAGCCCTACGTGCGCCCCAAAGCGCTGCAATATCTTGAAGAAGGCAAGGTTGTTGTTTTTGCAGCAGGCACTGGCAATCCGTTCTTCACAACAGACACTGCCGCCGCACTCCGCGGAGCGGAAATCGGCGCAGAAATCGTCCTCAAGGCGACAAAGGTCGATGGCGTATACACCGCTGATCCTAAGAAAGATGCTTCCGCGACCCGCTACACCAAGCTAAGCTTTGACGAGGCCATGCGCCAAAACCTTGGTGTTATGGATGCAGCGGCCTTTGCGCTGTGCCGAGATCTAAAGTTGCCGATCAAAGTGTTTTCTATCTTCAAGGCTGGCGCCCTGAAACGAGTGGTGTTGGGCGAGGATGAAGGTACGCTGGTTCATGTGTGAACGGACTGGTATCAGTTGAAGGAGTAATGATGCGTATTGCAGATATCAAAAAAACGACTGAGTCAAAGATGCATCAGTCGGTGGACTCTTTTTATAATAA
>JANPAK010000450.1:0-1808 GCA_031429925.1 Variovorax sp. | reverse complement strand
ACACAGGCAACAGTTGGTACTATTACCGGAACCATGAATACTTGTGTAGATGGAAATGGAACTTACACATTAACTGGTGGCACATTACCTCCCGGAGAAATTATTACATGGAGTCTTGCTCCACCTTATGCAAGCCAGGGAACAATTACACTCGGTCAGGGAACAAGTAACATCACTATTTTATGGCATGGTAATACAGGTGCAGGACCATGGGGACCTGTTACATTAAATGCAACAACATCCTGCGGTAATGCAATTGCTTTAACAGGCATTATGGTGTATCCCAAATTTGTATTAGGCATTACAAAAACAGGAATCGATGTATGCAGCCCGGGTGGTATTACATTAACTGCAACAGGAGCACCAAGTGGCGCTACTTATTTATGGAGCCCCGGTGGTCAAACAACACCTGCCATCACTATAACAACACCACCAACCTCTTATCCCGCAACATACAGTGTTACGGCAACAAAAGGAGGATGTTCGTTTACAAAAACATATACTGTTGAAGATCCTTTTATCATACGTGCATTAACCTGCGGTGTAGGTACCTGTAACGGTACTGCCACCAATGAAGCATTGGGCGTACAAGTGATAAGACCAACAACTGGCACATTTACTTATCAATGGTATAATGGTATTTATCCATCAGGTACAGCTATCTCAGGTGCAACCACTCCAAATTATTCAACACCATCACATGGTAATTATTATGTAGTGGTTACCTATGGCAGTTGTACAAGGTATTTAAACTTTATAGTAAAGAAAGTTTGCTGCCCCGATGTAAATAATCCACAAATAGCACCACCGATACGCAACAGTTGCAACTCGTTTACATTTACAGGAACTACACCCAATCCAACTGGTGCAAGTATTACATGGAATTTTGGAAATGGTGTTACTATGCCTGGTACCTCAGGTGTTCCTATTACGTATGTATATCCTCCGGGAACAATACCGGGAGATTACTGTGTTACATTTTGTGTGGGGCCACCATCAACGAACCCCACCAATTGTACAGGCAATTGTACAGCAACAAGTGTTAGAGTTCCATTGCTGGCAGCATTCAATGTTAAATTAGGTTGTAATGGATGCGTTCAAATTGAAAACTTATCGCAGGTATTACCCACAAGTGGATCTGCTGTTGCAACTTATAATTGGAATTTTGGTGATGGCAGTCCTGTAGTATCAACTACATCGGCAACACCACCTGTACATTGTTATACCAATACATCACCCACAACATTTACGATTACATTAACCATTAATTATAGTGATCCTTCATTAGGATTAACCTGTTCAAGCTCAGATACTAAAACAGTTACGTATGCTCCATTGGCAATTCAAGTAAGTCCTTCGCCAGTATGTACAGGAGTACAAACAAACTTCAGTTTGGTGGGTTCACCATCATTCACCATCATTTCATCAACATGGAATTTTGGTGATGGCTTTACAGCATATACTATTCCTACAACACATATTTATAATGCAGCAGGTGCGGCTATTCCAGTAACCTTAACAGTTATCGATGCATTAGGAAATAGCTGTAATGCCAATACAACTATAAATGTGTTACCCGGTATTACAAGTTGTACTATTCTGCCGGGCTTTATTTGTCCGGGTGGTTCTGCAACGTTAACAGGTCCTGTTATTGCTGGCGCTACGTATTTATGGGAGGTTGAAACTACACCCGGAAATTTTGTACCTGCTCCAGGCACCAACAATGCTATGACTTACACTACAACATCTGTTGGGTTTTATCGAGTTGTTGTTACAGGAAGTAACGGATGTAAATGCATCAGCAATAA
>JANPAK010000449.1:0-1788 GCA_031429925.1 Variovorax sp. | reverse complement strand
TCGGCGGCGAGCAGGCGCGCGCACACCGCTTCGATGTCGGCGCACGCATACGTGCGCGGCAAACTCGCGAGGCCATAGAGCGCCCGCTGTCCCGGTCGCCCGAGACGCGCGAAGAGCACCTGCGCCAGCGCGGCCGTCTGCGGACCGATCTGCGCGGCGCGCGCCAGGACGCGCGCGGTGTGGCGCGACGGATTGAAGAGGCGATCGGATTCGGCCATCACGAAGGCCCCTTTGCGCAGCGCCTTCTCGTGGCGGCGCAGCACCGCGCCGGTGCGATCCAGAATCTCAATCGCCTGCGCATACACGCGGATGGTAACCACGCTCGCGAGCGCCGCTTCGCCCGCCGCATAGTACGCGCCTTCGATCTGCACCAAGCCGGCATCATCGACCGTGCGCACGCCCTGCGTAAACGCGTGAAAGCCCACGAGCGGCAGCGGCAGCAAGTGTGGCTGTTCCTCCCGATACAGTTCCAGCACCTGCCGCTTCTTCCGTCCATGAATGCGCGGCGACGCCCAGCGGTCTTCCCACTCCGCGAGCCACGTGTTCTGCGCCTCGAGCGAGTCGAAGGTGCGTCCTTTTAAGGCGGTGCTTTGCGTGTGCTGAATCGCCGATTCGACCGTCCCCTTGCGATTGGGATCGCGCACGCGACACGGATCGGCGACGACACCATAATGCGCGAGCATCGCAGCATACACCGGATTGAGGCCCGGTTCGTAGAGGTCGGGCTGCACGACGCCTTCCCGCAAGTTGTCGAGCACCATGTAGCGACAGCAGCCGCCGAACGCGCGGAAGGCTTCTTCATGCAGCTGCGCCCACACCAGCTGTGACGTCTTCCACACCACTTTCCGAAAGCTCTTGCCCGAATACTTGAGCGTCATCACGAACAGGATCGGGCGCTGGGATTTACCCGACGCCGTGCGCGTCGGCGCGCCCTGCCCGTAGTCGACCTGCGCTTCTTCGCCAGGCAAAAACTCCAGCACGTCGAAGCGCTCCGGCGCCCGCGCCTTGAGCGTCGCGACGAAGCGCTTCACCGAGTTGTACTGGTGCGTGAAGCCGTGCTGGTCGACCAGATCCTGAAACACGCTCACGGCGTTCCGCCCGAGCGCGACTTGCGATTCGATCCACGCGCGATGCGGTTCGCAGGCCGACGTCGCGGGCACCGGCCCGACGCGGATCGGCACGAGCGCCGACGCTGCGATGCCGTCGAGTCCCGGTGGCCGGGGTGGGGGCATTTCCCCGATGGTGCGGTCGGCATCCGGCGCGGAGCCGGTGGCCACCCTGGGGGCATTTGCCTGCGCGGCGCGCGCGTACCGACGAATGGTTTTCCGATCCACGCCCGTGCGCTGCGCGATTTCGTGCTGCGAGGCGCCGCGCGCCAACAGCGTTGTGATGGTGATTCGTAGATGCGCCTTCAAGACGTTCACTCCTTTCTCCCCTCAGTGGACACCTCAAATCCGGCCATTGATCGACACTGCAAAACCGGCCACCACGCCGACGAGCTGAGACTGGGTTAGCGGGACGCGGCGACCGGGGAGTCGGTGGCCGTTTGAAGTTTCGTGCGCCAGCTGCGGGGACCGCAAGTGAGGACGTGCGCGTGGTGGAGCAGTCGATCGAGCAGCGCGGTCACGGCCGCGGTGTCGCCGAGCAGCTTGCCCCAATCGTCGACCGGGCGATTGGAGGTGAGGATGGTGGAGGCGCGTTCGTAGCGCCGCATGATGAGTTCGAGCAGATCCTCGGCCGCCGTGTGGGCGAGCTTCCGCATCCCCAGGTCATCGATAATCAGGAGCG
>JANPAK010000448.1:0-1543 GCA_031429925.1 Variovorax sp. | reverse complement strand
GTTTTAGTGAGTTTTTGTGAGCTCGTGCTACCGAAAAAAACGTCGGCATTGCTAGTTATTGAAATTTATCAGAGGTGATTTAAACCCCGACCCACAGCTTAGAAGGCTGTTGCTCTATCCAACTGAGCTACGGACTGACTGAAAACTAGATTCAGAGCGGCATACTGTGCAATGCAAAACGCCCCGCAAACGGGAGAATGCGAGGCGTACAAGTTGCTTGCGCGAAGCAAAAATTTAAATTTTGGTCGGAGTACAAGGATTCGAACCTTGGACCCCCTGGTCCCAAACCAGGTGCGCTACCAGACTGCGCCACACTCCGAAGCCCAAATTATAAACGAGCTTGGCGATCTTTTCAGGACGTGTGTCGAAGGTTTTTTCGCTGTCAGCGCGAGACGCGCAGCAGCTTGCCGTTGTCCGTCAGCAGGTAAATCCAGCCGTCTGCGGCCACCCTCACATCGCGGATTCGCTCGCCTCGGGAGGCGAGCAGGCGCTCGCGGAAGATTTCGCTCTTGCCATCAGCACTTAGCACGACGCGCCACAAAGCTGTGCCAGCCAATGCGCCGCTGAACAGGTTGCCCTTAAATTCCGGGAATTTATCGCCGTTGTAAAAAGCTAAGCCAGCAGGTGCCATCGATGATTTTGAGCCGCCGGCAGACGTGTTGTATGCGCTGCCATCGCGCGTGAGCCAATAGCTCACCGGCTGCTCCATACCGGCCTTGGCCGTGCCCTCGCCCACCTGCGTGGTGCTGCCGTATTCTTGGCCGTAGCTGATCACTGGCCAGCCGTAATTCTTGCCAGCTTCTGCGCGGTTGATCTCATCGCCGCCTTGCGGGCCGTGCTCGCTGACCCAAAGCTCGCCTGTGCTGGGGTGCAAGGCTGCGCCTTGCGGGTTGCGATGACCGTAGCTCCAGATGGCAGACTGCGCATTGGCGGTGCTGAAGCTCGGGTTGCCGGGCGCAGGCATGCCTTCCGTGGAGATGCGCATCACTTTACCGTTGCCGCGCGTCAGATCTTGCGAGAAGCCACGCTGATCGCTGTTTTGTCTATCGCCAAGCGCCACAAAGAGAAACCCATTGCGATCAAACACCAAGCGCGAGCCGTAGTGGCCGCTGGAGGCGACTTTCGGCATTTGCCGGTAGATCACGGTCACGTCGCTCAATGTGCGCGCCGTCGCGTCGAGTTTGGCGCGCACCACGGCTGTGCTGTTCAGGACGGCATTGGCGCTGTCGTTCTCAGAAAACGTCATGTAAATGCGCTGATTGATGGCATACGCTGGATCGATCACCACGTCGAGCAAACCACCCTGCCCGGCGCTGTTGACGGCTGGCAGGCCTGAGACTGTACCGACTGTGCTGCCATCCGTAGCAAGCAGTTTCAATGAGCCGCTCTTTTCCGTCACCAACATGCGACCATCGGGTAAGAAGGCCAAGCCCCAAGGGCTGCTCAGGGTGGTGTTGAGCTCTGTGACCTTCAGAGAAAACGTGGTCGTCAGCATCGTGCCCGCGTTGGCTGTTCCCGGTGCAGGTTGAGTGACTGGCACTGT
>JANPAK010000447.1:0-2614 GCA_031429925.1 Variovorax sp. | reverse complement strand
ACCTAGCGCAGGCCGGTGCCATGCCAGCGAGCTTGCTGATTGTTTTGGTCGCCAAAGAGGTTTCCGCAGCCAAAGCGGGCAAAACCGGGGATGCGGTATCGTCCTTGATTGCTCAAGCCCGAAAAGCGGGCGATTTTGATGGATCAGTTGGGCAGATTCTGCAAGCCTACGCGCCTGACGGCGTGAAAGCATCGCGCGTGATGTTGGTTGGTGTTGGCGACGGGCTAACCCGCGAAGCGGCAAAAGCGATTGGCGCAGCATTGGCGGCCTTCAAAGCGGCTCGCAAAGTGGGCGCGGATGTCAAGCCCTTGCCGGTGTTGGTTGTTTGGCATACGCAAACGCCGATCACGCCGGGTTCATTGCAAGCCGCAATGCATAGCGCTGCTTCAGCCGGTTACACCTACACGACGACCAAGAGCAAGCCAGCGGACGCAAAACTGACTAAAGTGATCCTTGGCGTGGCGGAAATCGCCGGCCTGCAGGGTGCTTTTGACGAGGCGGTCGCCTGTGTTGCTGGCGTTGAGTTCGCCAAAGAGTGGGGCAATCGCCCGGCCAATCACGCTACGCCAACGATGCTGGCGCAGGCCGCCAAGCAGTTAGCAGCGGCTAAGTCGCCTGTCCAATGCGAGGTTTTGGGTCCCAAACAAGTGGCCAAACTCAAAATGGGCTCATTCATGGCGGTTGCGCAGGGCTCTTCCGAAGAGCTTCGCTTTATTGTGCTGCGCTATCAAGGCGCTGGAAAAACGACACCGCCAACCGTGTTAGTGGGCAAAGGTATTACTTTTGATACCGGCGGCATTTCGATCAAACCCGCCGCCGAAATGGATGAAATGAAGTTTGACATGTGCGGTGCGGCCAGCGTGCTGGGGGTTTTCAAGGCACTGTCGTTGCTCAAACCCAAACTGAACGTGATTGGTTTGATTCCGACTTGCGAGAATATGCCTTCGAGTAATGCAGTCAAACCCGGCGACGTGGTGACAAGTATGAGCGGCCAGACCATTGAAATCCTCAACACCGATGCTGAGGGGAGACTGATCTTGTGTGATGCATTGACGTATGCAGAGCGCTTCAAACCCGCTGCCGTGGTAGATATCGCCACGCTGACCGGTGCATGCGTGGTCGCGCTTGGGGCAGTGCGCACTGGCTTGTTCAGTCCGAATGATGCTTTGGCCGGCCAGTTGCTGGCAGCTGGCGAGGCGGCGCAAGACTTGGCTTGGCGCATGCCCTTGGATGACGACTATGCCGAAGGTTTGAAGACAAACTTTGCAGATGTCGCCAACGTGGCCGGACGCATGGGGGGCGCGGTGACGGCTGCGAAATTTTTGCAGCGTTTTGCCGGGCAGTTCCCATGGGCGCATCTGGACATCGCGGGCACCGCATGGAAAAGTGGTGCTGCCAAGGGCGCAACGGGGCGACCCGTGCCTCTGCTGATGAAGTTTTTGCTCAATGGACACGGTAATTTGCCAGTATCACCAACCCATAAAGCGTCAATTGCTACCAAATAGATAGCATCTATCGGTTTCCTTCCATTGAATGTTTGAAAGATAGTTGAGTTCCAACATGGCCAGCGTGGCTTTTCACTTCAATACTCCCAATAAGCTCGAGTATGTTCTGCGCTTGTTGCGAAAAGCGGCCAACGGGCAGAATACGGTGGCAGTCGTGGCTGATAGCGACACCTTATCGCAATTGGATGAGCATTTGTGGAGTTTTAGCGCGACTGACTTTTTGGTACACGGGCGGCAAGGCGTGATGTCAGCCGCTCACTTGAGCAACACTTCAATTTGGCTGATCGATCGCTTGGCTGATATGCAAGCCAGGGATGTTCTGGTAAATCTGCTGCCGACCATCGTCGATGGTTTTGAGCGGTTTCCACGGGTGATTGAGGTCGTGACCGAGGATGAAGCTGACCGACAGCGCGCTCGGCTGCGATGGAGGCAGTACGCCGAGCGCGGGCACGTGATCGAGCGCCATGATTTGAAACCTACGTCGTGAGCACCGCTTTGCTATGCAAAAAACACCCCCTCGCTACGTCCCAACGCTGACTCAGGTTGTGCCGCCTGTCAAAGTTGTCCCCCTGACGCCGGCGGGGCGCGAACTGAAAGCAGAGGAATTGCCGCCGGATCTGGCCAGCGATATCGCGCATCAGCTTCGGCAGAAACTGATCGTTCAGGTGCACACGCAGATTGATTTGCAGCTGCAACAGCGTATTCGGGAAACCGTATCGCAGTTGGCGTTAGCGCACTCCCACCGAATGATGGAGGAGATGCGGCCGTTGATTGAAACGGCCGTTGTAAAGGTGGTGGACGAGGCGATGGCTCAGGCGCTTGCCCATGTTTCTGAAAATGGCTCATGAATCCTGAGAATACAGGCATAGTGCAAATACTGACGCGCCATTAGCCTGCGGGTTTAAAAATGAGGGTTTTTTCGAGTATCGTTATCGATTCCCTCAAACCTTGGAGAATAGCTGAATGAAGCAAACCCTAAAATTAACGGCGGTTGCCGCCATTGCCCTGACCCTGATTGCCTGCGGCAAGAAGGAAGAAGCCCCCAAAGCGCCAGCCGCTGCTGCGCCGGCTGCAGCTCCCGCAGGCGACTCTGTGGTCGTCAAAATTGG
>JANPAK010000446.1:0-13959 GCA_031429925.1 Variovorax sp. | reverse complement strand
AGTTTTCTCGTCTACCGCGAAACCGTGGTGTTGGCTCGTGATGCTGACGCGTCCGTTGTCTAGGTCTTTCACCGGATGATTTGCGCCATGGTGGCCGAATTTCATTTTGAAGGTTTTCGCGCCACTGGCCAAGGCCATGATTTGGTGGCCGAGGCAAATGCCGAAGGTGGGCATACCGGCTTCGATGATCTCACGCGTCGAGGCGATGGCGTAATCGCAAGGCTCTGGATCGCCGGGGCCATTGGAGAGGAACACGCCGCTGGGCTTCATCGCGAGCACGTCTTTGGCGCTGGTTTGCGCAGGCACGACCGTTACCCTGCAACCGCGCTCGGCCAACATCCGCAAGATGTTTTTCTTCACGCCATAGTCGAAAGCGACGACATGGAATTTGGGGGCGGTTTGCTCACCGTAGCCTGAGCCGAGTTTCCACTCGGTTTGTGTGAACGAGTATTTTTCAGAAACGCTCACCACCTTGGCCAAATCCAAGCCTGCCATCGAAGGCGCGGCTTTGGCAGCGGCCAAGGCTTTATCGACAGCCGCCTGCGTGACCTCTTCGCCCGCTTTGAGCGCAACGATTGCGCCGTTTTGCGCACCGCGTGTGCGCAGTATGCGAGTGAGTTTGCGAGTGTCGATGCTGGCAATCGCCACGCAGTTTTCAGCCACCAGGTATTGCGACAAGGTTTGCGTCGAACGGAAATTGGATACGAGCAATGGCAAATCTTTGATGATCAAGCCAGCGGCGAAGACTTTGCGTGATTCGACGTCTTCGGTATTGATGCCGTAGTTGCCAATGTGCGGATAGGTCAACGTGACGATTTGCTGGCAGTAACTCGGATCGGTGAGAATCTCTTGGTAGCCGCTCATCGAGGTGTTGAACACCACTTCGCCGACGGTTTGACCGGGAGCGCCGATGGATTCGCCGATAAACACTGAGCCATCAGCCAGAGCCAAGAGGGCGTGGGGATGTTTTCCCTTCAGAGAGGAAAGCACTGGGTAAGCTCCGATAGGATGTGCGTACGCTCAGTGCCGCATGTCCACCCATTTGCTAGTTTTGCAGTGCAATTTCAGCAGGATGAAGACGGTGCTCTTGAGGGGAAATGCTGTGTTGCGCTAAGCAGTACGTGGATGGACAAAGATTTGCAGAATTATAGCTGAGAGAGGTATGCAAAAAATGCATGACGCCTTGCTCGCCGCGAATATCCGCGCTTCAGGCTGGGCGTGCTGCAGCGCTCGCATGCAGGCAAATGGCTGCCGCTGCGGCGACATTGAGCGACTCCTGACCTCCTGGCTGTGCAATGCGAACATGCGCTGTAGCTAAGGCTTCAAGCTCTTCGCTCACACCCTGTCCTTCATGACCCATAACCCATGAAAAATCGGGCAGCAGCCCACGCAATTCCTGCGCAGAATGCTCGTCTTTTGATAGCGATGCCTTGACTTGTAGCTCATGCAGATACTGCCCACGATGGCTACTGGTCACAGCCAGCGGATGCTTAAGTTCATGCAATTGCGAGATGGATGCTGCCTCCACGATGCGTAGAGAAAAATGCGCTCCCATGCCAGCGCGCAACACCTTCGGGCTCCACAGCGCCACCGTGCCTTTGAGCGCGATGATCTGGGCATAGCCAAACGCCGCTGCGCTGCGCAAGATGCTGCCTGCATTGCCGGGGTCTTGCAGGCGATCCAAAATCACGCTGCGTACAGTGGCCTCAATGGGCATGTCTTGCGGCAAGTTCAGCACCAAACCGATCGCAGCGGGCGACTCTAACCCGCTGATATCTCGCATCAATGCGTCAGAAATTACGACCAATTTAGTAGCACTCCGCGAACATTCCATTTGGGCTAGGTGCTGATGACGCTCTGAAATGACCGCAATCTCCGCCCGCCAACCGCGTGCCTGCGCGGCATCACACAGATGCTCTCCCTCAATCCACACCTGCCCCGTTTTCCGATAAGCCGCACCATCTTGCGCCAAGCGGCGCAGTTCTTTGACCAGCGGGTTGTCGCGCGAGGTGATGACGCTGGGTGGCGCAGTCATGAGCTGCGCTCACGAATCACTTGAGCCACTGGCGCATAGCTCTTGCGATGCTCTGGCGTGGCCCCATGCTTTTTGAGGGCAGCCAAGTGCTCTGCAGTGCCATAGCCCTTGTGCCGATCAAAGCCATATTGGGGGTGCTGCCGATGCAGTTCGTCGCATTGACGGTCGCGCGTTACTTTAGCAATGATGGATGCGGCTGAAATGGCTTTCACTTTGGCATCACCTCCGACGATTGCTTCGGCCAGCACCTCTAGCTGCGGGATGCGATTGCCATCGACCAGCACTTTCGCTGGCTTCAAGCGCAAGCCTTGCACTGCACGTTGCATCGCCAGCATGGTGGCCTGCAGAATATTGAGGCAGTCAATCTCTTCCACGGAGGCCTCACCGACGCTCACACATAACGCTTTTGCGTGAATTTCAACGAACAACTTCTCGCGCCGCAACGCTGTCAGCTTTTTGGAATCATTCAAGCCAGCAATAGGTCGTTGATCATCGAGAATGACTGCGGCAGCAACAACACGGCCGGCCAATGGCCCGCGCCCTGCCTCATCAACACCCGCCGTCAATCCGGGGACATCCCATGCAAATTCCACCTGAGCGACAACCTTTTTTCGCTGACGGCTTGGCTTTGCATCCGAACGAATTTTGCGTGCCTTGGGTAGTGGCGCAAGCACCAAAAGTTCAGGCTGGAGAGGTTTGGCGGGCTGGCGTGGCATGGGCTAACAATTGGACAATGGCATCCGTTGCAAGTTGAGTGGTGTTGCGCAAGAGTTCTTGGTGCAGCAGTACGAACCGCTGCTCCAGCAAGCGTATTTTCTCAGGAGAATCCAGCCACGCCAATACAGCCTGCGCAAGCGCTTGGGACGTAGCTGCATCCTGAAGTAACTCTGGCACCACAAACTCGCCACAAAGTATGTTGGGCAAGGCCACCCACGGCTGCAGCTTTTTGCGCCGCATGATCCACCAGCTGAGCCAATGCATGTTGTACGCGACCACCATTGGCCTTTTGAACAGTGCGGCTTCAAGCGTCGCAGTGCCGCTAGCCACCAATGCCACGTCGCAAGCAGCAAGCGCCACGTGGGATTGACTATTGAGAAGCTGCACATCATCTTGGACACCCGCCGCGCGGGCCGCGCTGTCAACAGCCGCCTTCAGCGATGGAATGCAGGGAACTATAAATTTAATAGCGTTTCGCGCCCGTTTCATAAGGGCTACAGCCTCAAAATACCTGGATCCCAAATACCTGACTTCATCTTGGCGGCTGCCAGGCAAGAGTGCTATCACGGTGTCTGCGGCAGACAGGCCGAGCTTCTCGCGGGCAGCATACTTGTCTGGCCGCATGGGAATCACAGGGGCCAAGGGATGACCGACATAGCTGGCTGGGATATGCGCTTTGTCATACAGCGCCTTCTCAAACGGAAAAATGCACAGCACGTGATCCACGGCGTGCCGAATCTTTTCGATCCGTTCCGGCCGCCACGCCCAGATGCTCGGGCTGACGAAATGCAGTGTTTTGATGCCGTGCGACTTCAGTTCACGCTCCAGCTCCAAATTAAAATCTGGTGCATCAATGCCTATAAAGATATCCGGCGGATTTTCGAGCAAGCGTCGTTTCAGTGCCTCACGGATGCCCACGATCTCCCGGTAGTGACGCAGCACCTCGACATATCCCCGGACCGCTAACTTTTCACTCGGCCACCAAAGCTGCATGCCACGAGAGCCCATTTGCGATCCACCGATGCCAACAAACCTGGCGTTGGGCCAGCGCAGCTTCAAACCATCTAGCAGCAACCCGGCGAGAAGATCCCCTGAGGCTTCGCCCGCCACCAAGGCAATGGTCAGCGGCTTAGCCTGCATCAAGAGCGCTCAGCGAACGATGCCGCGCTGGGGATTGACTTGCTCTAAAAATAAGAGCATCCCACGCAGATCAGATAAGGCTTCAGGATACTTTACCTCAAGATTTCGAATCTCGGCGCGTGCAGCATCGAGCGTCAGGTCATCACGGTAAAGTGCTTTGTACATCCCTTTAATAGCGCTGATCCGTTCCGCACTGAAACCCCGCCGGCGCAAGCCTTCAAAGTTCATGCTGCGTGCGCCAGCGGGTTGGCCTTGACACATCACGTAGGGTGGCACATCGGCAAACAGCAAGGAGCACATGGCTGTCATGGCGTGAGCACCAATGCGCACAAACTGGTGAACAACGGTAAAACCACCAAGAATGGCCCAATCGTCGACGACCACGTGTCCAGCGAGCTGGGCGTTATTGGCCATGATGATATCGTTACCCACCACGCAATCGTGAGCCAAATGCACATAGGCCATCAACCAATTGCGGTGACCCACCGTCGTCACACCGCGACCGCCTGGCGAACCAATGTTGAAGCTTGTGAACTCGCGAATGGTGTTGTCGTCACCAATGACAAGTTCGCAGAGTTCCCCAGCATACTTCTTGTCCTGGGGGATTGAACCCAATGACGCAAACTGAAAAATTCGATTCCGCTCACCAATCGTGGTGTGGCCCTCGATAACAGCGTGCGGACCGACGGTAGTGCCTGCCCCGATCTTGACGTGTGGCCCGATAACCGTGTACGGTCCAACACTGACCGAGCTATCAAGCTCAGCCTGGGGATCAACCACGGCAGTTGGATGAATAAGCCTAGGAGACATGGATGTACTTAAGCGATCGTTCGCATCGTGCAAAGCAACTCTGCCGCGACGGCCAATTCGCCTGCAACGTGCGCTTGTGCCTTAAATTTAAAGATCCCCGCCTTCATACGGTCGAGGGTCACACTCAGAATCAATTGGTCGCCGGGCTCAACGACACGCTTGAAACGTGCACCATCAATGCCCGCAAAGTAGTACACGGTTTTGTCGTCTGGCGTGACGCCTAGAGTGTCGAACGCCAGCAAGGCAGCAGCCTGCGCGAGGGCTTCGAGCATCAATACACCGGGCATCACAGGACGGTGTGGAAAATGACCGACGAAGTAGGGCTCGTTGATAGACACATTCTTCAACGCCTTAATGGATTTGCCTTTGTCGATTTCCAAAACGCGATCAACCATCAAAATGGGATAGCGATGGGGCAATTGTTTCAGAATCTGGTGAATATCCATCATGGTGGTAGGTTTCCGGTGTTCTCAATGGTGATTTCAAGCTGGCGCAGGCGATCACGCAACTGATGCAATTGTCGCAGGGTCGCAGCGTTCTTTTCCCACCGCTTGTTGCCATCCATCGGGAAAACACCGGTGTAGGTGCCCGCCTCGCTAATCGATCGCATCACCGTCGTCGACGCTGAGATATTCACGTGGTCGGCAATCGTCAAATGGCCCAAGATGACCGCCCCGCCGCCAATCGTGCAGTATGCGCCAATGATCGCGCTACCCGCGACGCCCGCATTCCCAGCCAACGCACTATGTCGCCCGATACGGACGTTGTGACCAATCTGCACCAAGTTATCAATCTTGACGCCATCTTCAATCACGGTATCTTCCAATGCGCCGCGGTCCACGCAGCTATTGGCGCCAATCTCAACATCATCGCCAATACGCACGCCACCCAACTGCTCGATTTTTTCCCATGATTTGTCGGGACGCGGCGCAAATCCAAATCCATCGGCGCCGATCACTGCTCCCGGATGGATGATGCAACGCTGGCCAATCACGCACCGATCGCCTACAACCACGCGGGCCGCCAAACGAGTGTCAGCACCTATCTTTGCATTCGCGCCAATGAAGCTCAGCGCTCCGACATTGGCCCGTGGATGCACCTGCGCGGTCGGGTCTATGACGGCAGTCGGATGAATCCCCTCTGGTTCTGCCAGCTGAATTCGCTTGCGCCACCATTGCGTCAACAAAGCAAAGTACAGATAAGGTTCCGGGGTAACAATCCAAGTTCGACTTTTGATCAGAACATGATCCAGCGTCGCCATGACGCTTGGTGAAACAATGATGCACCCGGCCTTGCTCACGCTCAGTTGCGACTGGTACTTTGGGTGACTTAGAAAACTGATCTCATTTGACTGCGCTGACTGAAGCGGCGCAATACCATCAACGATAACCTCAGCGGAGCCAATCAACTCCCCGCCGAGCCCCTTGACGATATCGACGGCGAATGGCGACATGGGCAGCTCATTGATCGGCTGCGGGCCTCGATCAGCGAACGCCAGAGGCGTCCAAGGCTCGGATGACACGGTCTGTGATATCCATACGCGGGCTAAAGTAGGCCGGCGGCTCTTGCAGGATCAAGTCATACTTTTCTGCTTCGGCAAACTGGCGCACAATCCGATTGGCGCGCTCTAGCAAAGCCTGCTGCTCTTCGTTCTTACGGGTATTTTGGTCTTCCAAGAACTCGCGGCGCTTGCGTTGGAAGTCGCGATCCTGCTCCACTAACGCCCGCTGACGCGTGTTTCGCTGCGTTTCAGACAACGTCGGTGCTTCACGCTCAAACCGTTCAGAGGCCGTTCGCAAAGTTTCGCCCTGCGCCACCAAATCGCGTTCCCGCTTGGCAAATTCAGCTTCAAGTTTAGTTAACGCGGACTTGGCGATGTTTGCCTCTCGAAAGATCCGGTCAGTATTAATAAAACCGATCTTAAGTTCTTGGGCAGTTGTGGGCGTTGACAGGGCCATAGCCAACAACCCGCTCGCCAAGAGGATCACGCTGTAAATCTTAGACTTCATGGCTAACTTCTTCAAAATGTCGTACCGATCTGAAACTGCAATTTCTGAATTTTATCCCCAGGCTGCTTTCGAATTGGTTTGGCTATCGCAATGCGCAACGGACCAACCGGTGAAATCCAACTTAAACCCGCGCCGACAGAAGCGCGAAGCTCCTTCCCGCTAAGCTTTTCAGTTTCCGAGAAAACATTGCCCACATCCATAAAACCAAAGACCCTCAACGTGCGGTCTTGGCCGGCCCCAGGGAAGGGCGCCTGAAGCTCAAGTGCGCCCAACAGCTTTTTGGTCCCACCCAAGTGAGCGCCAGTGATATCGCGAGGGCCTAAAGTGCCCTGTTCAAAGCCTCGCACCGAGCCTAGGCCGCCTGCGGTGAAATTCTTAAACACGGGATAGGTCGAGCTACCCACCGCTTTACCCCACCCGGCCTCACCGTTGAAAGCCAGTGTAAAACGTTTGTCCAAAGGAATGTAGAACTGATTCTGATAGCTGGCGCGCAGGTACTTCGCATCGCCACCGACGCCCCATTCAGCATTGAGCCTCTGCAAGCGCCCATTGTTAGGTGCAGTACCGCTGTCCCGGGTATCGCTAGACCACCCGAGCGTCAAAGGAACCAGCGTGCTCCTGTAGCCAGCTTTCGCTGCATAGGCGAGGTAGGCAGCCGGGATGTTCGTGCCTGAGATGATGTCAGTTTGCTCTACTCCGCCACCGAAGAATATTGTCGTCTGCTCGGAGAACGGCACGCCAAAACGGATATTGGCACCTCGAGTATTGAGCCGATAGTCTGTGACCGTTGTGTCTGACGGTTTTTGTGCTCGGAAAAAGAAATCAAATGCCCGCGATACGCCGTCCTTCGTAAAGTAAGGATCAACGGATGTAACGACAATCGTACGGTTGTACTTGGACGTGTTGACATCAAACCCAAGGTAGTTTCCAGAACCAAACACATTCTCCTGCTGTATTTTGAACTGAAGTGAAAGTTTGTCGGTACTAGAAAAGCCGGCACCAATCACCAGATTGCCTGTCGGCTTTTCCTCAACCTTAACATTCAGATCGACCTGATCATTGGTACCTGCGACATCAGACGTATCGATGTCTACAGCCTTGAAATACCCCAAGCGGTCGACACGATCTCGGGACAGTTTGATTTTCTCACCGTCGTACCAACTCGCTTCAAATTGGCGAAACTCCCGTCGGATCACTTCATCACGGGTGCGGTTGTTGCCCGAAACATTGATCTTTCGCACATACGCGCGGCGTGAAGGATCTGCGACCAAATTGATCACCACAGTTCCCTTGGTTCGATCAATCTCAGGCCGAGCTTGCACCTGTGCGAACGCATAGCCAAAAATGCCAAAGTAATCGGCAAATGCTTTCGTCGTTTCTGCAACTTTTTCAGAGTTATAGGCTTGACCAGGCGCGATCTTGACCAAGGTCTTAAATTCTTGTTCTTTACCTAAGTAATTGCCGTCTAACCTAACGCCAGCAACAGAAAATCGAGCACCCTCGGTGATATTGATCGCGATATCGATGCTTTGTTTGTCGGGTGAAATCGCCACTTGCGTCGAATCGATCTTGAATTCGAGATAGCCACGGGTGAGGTAAAAAGAGCGCAAAGTCTCCAAGTCTGCGTTCAGCTTGGTACGCGAGTAGCGATCACTCTTGGTATACCAAGACAACCACCCACCCGTATCTTGGTCGAACAGTCCTTTCAAAGTTCCTTCGGTAAAAGCTTTAGCGCCGACGATATTGATCGCTTTGATCTTTGCGACATCGCCTTCAATGACGTTGAAGTTCAGGTTGACGCGATTTCTCTCGATAGGCGTCACTGTGGTAATCACTTCTGCACCGTAGAGGCTACGGTTAAGGTACTGGCGCTTGAGCTCTTGCTCTGCGCGATCAGCCAGTGCCTTGTCAAACGCTCTTCCCTCAGCCAACCCAACGTCGCGCAGAGCCTTGGTCAAAACCTCTTTGTCAAATTCTTTGGTTCCGGTAAAGCTCACGTCTGCAATCGTAGGGCGCTCCTCAACAATCACGACGACGACATTACCTTGGACATCGATACGCACGTCCTTGAACAGTCCCAAACCAAACAATGACCGGATCGCCGCCGATGCTTTGTCATCGTTATAGGTGTCGCCCACCTGAAACGGCAAAGAGATGAAGATCGTTCCAGGCTCAACGCGCTGTAAACCCTCAACTCGGATATCGCGCACAGTAAATGGATCAATCGCCCAAGCTTGACCATGCATGGCTAGCGCGAAAAAAGTGCCAAGCAACGCTGCCGCCGCTCGTGCAGGAAGGTTTTTTCGATACAAATTCATAGTGTCATGGGTCGCCAGCGACGCACATGACATGCAGTCCTTGACTCACCGTATTAAATTCCAAAATCTAACCCAACAGACGATTAACGTCATTAAACAAGGCAACTGCCATCATAGCCATGAGCACGGCGACACCACCACGCTGCAGGCGCTCAAGCCACAGTTGCGTCACGGGCTTGCCCGTAACACCCTCCCACAGATAATACATGAGGTGGCCACCGTCCAAGACCGGCAAAGGCAACAGGTTCAAAACTCCTAGACTCACGCTGATTAGAGCGAGAAATACCAAGTACTGCACTAGCCCGAGGCTCGCAGACTTACCCGCCACATCCGCAATTGTTAGCGGCCCGCTCAAGTTCTTCAGCGACGCCTCGCCAATCACCATCTTGCCCATCATGCGAAGCGTGAGCATGGAAACATCCCAAGTCTTTTGCACTCCCAAGATTAGGCCTTCAAAAAAACCATGGCTGACGAGCACCATCTCTGGCGGCGAACCCACAAATGCTTCAATGCGCCCACTGGGTTTCTCAGCGTCCATCTTCACCGTGACCAGCACAGGCAGGTCCAGCACTTGGCCATCACGCTGAATGCGCCAAGATTTTTGCACTGGCTGATTGCCTTGGATGGACGAACGAATTGCTTCGCGCAACTGCCCGCCATCAGTGATTGCCAACCCGTCGATAGACAAGACGCGATCACCTTGCTTCAGCCCTGCTCTTTCGCCGGCTCCCCCGAGCACCAACTCGCCCATGATCGGCTGCGTCAAGGGCGCCGACAAACCAATCTTGCGGTACATGTGGGCATCAGCCTCGCGGATGTCAAGTTGGCTGATGGGCAGTCTGAATTGCCGAGTGGAGTCACGCCCCGCCTCGCGAACTGTCAAAGCAAGATCGTAGCGATCAAGCGCAGCGCGAGTGATGTGCCAGCGCAGGTCTTCCATCGAGCGTATTTGCTGAAGCTCGCCATCCGGCATGGTCACAGCCATGATGGTGTCACCCGCTTTCAAACCAGCAGTGGCAGCCAAAGAAGAGGATGGCGGCTGGGCGATCACCGCGATTGGCTGCTGCGAGCCTATCCAATTGATCGCAGCATAAAGAAGCACGGCCAACAGCAAATTGGCCAATGGGCCGGCGGCAACAATAGCCGCGCGCTTGCGCAGCGGTTGCGCATCGAAGGAGACTGATGTCAAGCCCTCAGGCGCCGGCTCACCTTGCCCCACCATCTTCACATAACCACCGAGCGGAAACGCAGCAATAACGAACTCTGTGTCTTGCCCTGGATGCTGGCGCTTGGGCTTCCATTTCAACAATGGCGCGCCAAAACCCACTGAAAACCGAGTCACCTGCACACCGCAGGCCACCGCAACGCGGTAATGCCCATACTCGTGAATAGCTATCAGAATGCCCAAGGCAACAACGAAGGCAACAATCGTCAACATATCAATTCCTTAACCACTTGGCTCGCGGCTCGCCGGCTGAGTTCATTCAACCCGAGTAAATCAACTAAGCTCGTTGGTTTTGAGGGTGCAATACACTCAAGAGTTTCTGTATTGACGCGGTGAATCTGGTCGAAACGTATTTTTTCCTCGAGAAACGCTGCGACTGCGACTTCATTGGCTGCATTGAGCACGGCACACGTGCCTTCGGGCGCTCGGAGTACATCCCAGGCCAAAAACAAACCTGGAAAGCGCTTGCGATCTGCAACCTCAAAAGTCATCGCACCAAGCGAGGCAAAGTCTAGCGGCTGGGCTCCGCTCTCCATACGCTCAGGCCAAGACAGCCCATAGGCAATTGGCACCCGCATGTCGGGCGTGCCCAACTGCGCTACGGTCGAACCATCCTTGTATTGAACCATTGAATGAATGATCGACTGAGGGTGAATGATGACATCGATGCTCTGGGCGGGTATACCAAACAAATAGTGCGCCTCAATCACTTCCAGCGCCTTGTTCATCATGGTGGCGGAGTCGACCGAGATCTTTCTGCCCATCACCCAGTTCGGATGCGCCACCGCTTGATCAGGCGTAACATTAGACAGCGTGCCAACATCACGGTTACGGAATGGCCCTCCGGAAGCCGTGAGAATAATTTTTTCCACCCGTCGCGTCCAAGTCGTCGAATCGTCGGGAAGGCTTTGGAAAATTGCCGAGTGTTCACTATCAATCGGCAACAACTTGCCTCCACCTTGAGCAACGGCTTGCATAAACAAATGACCACCCACCACCAACGCCTCTTTGTTGGCAAGCAAAAGGCGCTTGCCTGAGCGAGCTGCAGCTAAGCTCGGCGCCAATCCCGCAGCGCCCACAATGGCCGCCATCACAACGTCGACTTGCGCATCAGACGCTATGCTTTCAATAGCATTTTGCGCATACTCTATATCGATTGGTAAGCCTTTTGCCTTCAAAACCACAGCCAACTCATCAGCAGCGGCTTGATTCGCCATCACCACCCGTTTAGGTAAAAACCGAGCGACCTGCTCAGCCATTTCAGTCACGTTGGTCGAGGCGGAGAGGGCATAAACTTCAAACCGCTCAGGATGTCGCGCAAGCACGTCAAGCGTGCTTTTGCCGATCGATCCAGTGGAACCAAGGATGGTGACGCATTGCTTTTTCATACCAGCGAGTACAACATCATTCCCAGCGGCAGGGTCGGTAGCAACGCATCGATTCGATCGAGCACGCCGCCATGCCCTGGTAATAGGCCACTGGAATCCTTCATGCCCGAGCTGCGTTTGACCAACGATTCCACCAAATCACCCACCACACTCATCGCCACCATCAACATCGCACCCAAGAAAACCAGCAACCAGCCTTGTCCATTGAGCAGCTTCTGATACAGCGAGAGGGAATCGGCAAAGGGGGGCTGCCAGACGGCCCAACCAGCAGCCATCAGCGCCACAGCCGCCATGCCACCATAAACGCCCTCCCAACTCTTGCCAGGGCTGATGCTCAAAGCCAGTTTCTTTTTCCCAAAGCGTCGTCCTGCAAAATACGCACCCACGTCGGCAACCCAGACTGTGACCAGCATCGACAATAAAAAATTGATGCCCATCAAGCGCGCCTGCGCCACCGCCAGCCAAGCCAGCGACAGCAGCAACAGTCCGCCTGAGACGCGCCACCAGGCTGGGATTCGCTGCCAAGCATCGACGCCCCGTGCGATCAGCCAAACACCCAACACAATCCAAGCCGTGCCTGTGATCAACCAGAGCATGGGCAGCTTCATCGAAGGCCAACCCAGCTTCCACATCACTGCGCAAAAACCCAAGCCCTCTAGCGCGGTGAGCCAAGCCAATTTTCCAGCGTAGCCGTTTAGCCGCCCCCATTCCCAGCATGCCAAGGTGATCAGTACCAAGCTGACGCCCATAAACCACTCCGGTTGCGTCGCAAACAAGGCAGGCAGTAAGATCGCCAGAAGCACAATCGCTGTCATGATGCGTTGTTTGAGCATAAATGCCTTGCCTTAAACGTGCACCGCTTGCTGCGTGCTGAGCTGGTTCAGCTGCGCAGACGTCTGGCCAAAGCGCCGCTCGCGTTGGGCATAAGTTTTCAAAGCAGCTTCGAGCGCGGCCTCGTCAAAATCAGGCCAAAGCTTGTCACTGAAGAAAAGCTCACTATAGGCGCACTGCCAAAGTAAGAAGTTGCTGATGCGGAATTCACCGCCCGTCCGAATTAGTAAATCCGGATCGCCGACGTGAGCGGTCGCCATTTCTTGACTCAGTGCGTCCTCGGTAATCGCTTGCCCACTTAAGGCCAGCTTTTGTGCTGCCTGCGCAATGTCCCAGCGCCCGCCGTAGTTAAAACACACGTTAAGCGTGATTCTGTCGTTGCTTGCAGTGAGGGTCTCGGCCAGTTCAAAACCAGCTCGCAAGCGCTCGGCGACGCGAGAGCGATCTCCGACAAAACAGATGCGCACGCCGCTCTCATGCAGTGGCTTGACCTCACGAGCGAGCGCAGTAACCAATAAATCCATGAGGCTAGAGACTTCGTCGTGTGGGCGATTCCAATTCTCTGACGAAAACGCGAATACCGTCAAGACTTTCACGCCAAGGTCTGAGCACGCACGTACACAGCGACGCAAGGCTTCTACGCCCTGACGATGCCCAGCCACGCGCGGAAGAAAGCGCTGCTTCGCCCAACGACCATTTCCATCCATGACGATCGCAACGTGCTGTGGTGTGGTCATAGATGCTATAAATTAATGAGCACTTAGCGCAGTAGATAAAAAGGGTTACAGCCAATTTCTCTTACAAAAAGCTCAAATCGCTAAAATTTCTTTTTCCTTGTCGGAAACAAGCTTATCCACCTCAAGAATGAATCTGTCCGTGGTCTTTTGCGTTTCGGTATCGGAACGCTTCTGCTCATCCTCGGAGGCCAACTTGTCTTTCACGAGTTTTTTCACCCCTTCAATCGCGTCTCGTCGCAGGTTACGGATGGCGATTTTGGCATTCTCGCCGTCGTTTCGCACCAACTTGGTCATCTCTTTGCGGCGCTCTTCGCTCATGGAGGGCATAGGGACGCGAATCAAGTCGCCCATCGATACTGGGTTCACGCCTAAATCGCTGTCACGAATCGCCTTCTCGACTTTTGAGCCCAAGCCCTTTTCCCACGGCTGCACACTGATCGTGCGGTTATCCAACAAGGTGATATTGGCCACTTGGTTAAGCGGCGTGGGATTGCCGTAGTAATCGACCATGATGGAATCTAGTATGGCCGGATTCGCTCGGCCAGTACGAATTTTGCCCAAATTATTCTTCAATGCGTCAACCGACTGATTCATCTTTGACTCAGTCGTTTTTTTGATATCTGCAATACTCATCATTACTCCTTCAACTGATGCCAGTCCGCTCACACATGAACCAGCGTACCCTCATCCTCACCCATCACCACGCGCTTCAGGGCGCCTGGCTTGTTGATGCTGAAGACCTTGATCGG
>JANPAK010000445.1:0-6424 GCA_031429925.1 Variovorax sp. | reverse complement strand
CGCTGCCGCCCGAGCCATGAAAACCATGGGTTTTGATGAGTTGTTTTTGGTCGAACCACGCGACCCGAAGGTGCTCAATCGGGAAGAGACGATTCAACGCGCCAGTGGCGCCACCGATGTATTGGCTAAAACGCAGATCGTTGCGACGCTTGACGATGCATTGCATGGCGTGAATCATCTCTGTGCCACCGCTATGACTGCACGCGACTTCGGGCCGCCGACCTACTCGCCTCGCGCCTACTTTGATCTGCTGTTGAATCATGAGCAATCTGGGGAGACTGCGTCTGAGCTGGCGGGTGAACGAGGCTTGAACAGCAGTGATCTCAAATTGGCCTTTTTGTTTGGTACAGAACGTTTTGGTATGCGCAACGAAGATGTATACCGCTGTCATGCAGCATTGAGCATACCGGCCAATCCGCAATACGGCTCACTCAATCTCGCCAGCGCGGTGCAGTTGATCGCTTACGACTGGAGGCAGGCGCTCAAAGGTTACGAGCTCGCGCCCCTACCTGAGCGCCAGCTAGCCGATGCCGTGGCCATCTCAGGCACGCTTTCACATTGGGAGGAGGCGCTGACTCACTTGGAATTTCTTAATCCATCTGCACCCAAGAAACTCATGCCGCGCCTGAACGACTTGTTTAACCGCGCGCAGCTAAGAGAAGAAGAAGTCCATATCTTGCGCGGCATTGCTAAGGCGATGCTTGAAGCCACACCAAAGCGAACTGAAAAGCAAGATCGCCGCTAAATCGCTAAACTCTGACCCATGTTTTCCCGAATCCGTGCTGATATTGACTGCATCCTGGAGCGCGACCCGGCCGCACGAAGCCGTTTTGAGGTGCTCACCTGTTATCCGGGTCTGCATGCGGTCATCTTGCATCGGCTCGCCCATGGCTGTTGGACCATCGGTCTGAAATGGCTGGGGCGCTTCATTTCTCAGCTAGCACGTTGGTTTACCGGTATTGAGATTCACCCTGGAGCAGTCATTGGCAATCGCGTTTTTTTCGATCATGCGATGGGCGTTGTTGTTGGCGAGACTGCCGAGATCGGCGACGGTTGCACGATTTACCAAGGGGTGACGCTGGGCGGCACCTCGCTCTACAAGGGCGCTAAGCGCCATCCGACATTGGGCAAAAACGTGGTTGTCAGTGCTGGTGCCAAGGTCTTGGGCGGCTTTGTCGTGGGCGAAGGCGCCAAGATTGGTAGCAATGCGGTGGTTATTAAGCCGGTGCCGCCGGGGGCCACTGCCGTTGGTATTCCCGCGCGCATCATCCCATCCAAAGAGGGCGTGAGTGCCGATGTGACGACCGGTTCGGCCAGTGATCCGAAGTTTTCCGCGTATGGCATCACGCAAGACGATGACCCACTGAGCCTTGCAATGCGCGGCCTGATTGACAACGCCGCTAGCCAAGAGGATCAGATCGCGCTGCTATGGCAAGCCATTGAGAAACTCTCCAGCGCGCAGTCGGTTGCGGATTGCATGCCAACGGATGGGCCGGGTGAAAAACTCGATACGAAAAGGCTCAATGAGTTGGTTGGGAAGTAAACAACTTCACTAAGCGGAGCGTGCGCAACACACGCCACACGCTAACGCAGCGGTTGCAATGCGCTGATCAGCCCAAACACCGTGCTTCCCCAGTTCTTGGGAAGATCCAGCAGCATGATTGGGCTATTGCCGGCAATCCCTTGTGATGAGATCCCGGTGAAACGCACATATCGGCTCTCGCCCGGAATGAGGCCGCGCAAGATGACGTTACCCGTTGGGTCTACGGCAAGCGTTTGCAGGCCTTGCGTCATTGCGGCGTCTTGAGCCAGTTGCACTTGAAGGCTGCGCGGTGTATCGGTGGCGGAGGTATTCACGCGCAGCAGCAGCCCTTCAGGCAAATACTCGGCAGTCGCAGCGATGTTGATTTCACGAATCCAGATGAGTGTTGCGGCTGGTGGCGCGGGGGTAGGCGCAGCGGCTGTCGCGATCTCGATCCGTCGCGCCGCGTTGTAGCCTTCAATGCCAGAACTATCGATGCCGCGCACGCGTGCAAAGTAATTGCCGTTGGGAGCGCCGGCAAGATTAATGGCCTGTGCGTTTGACTTAGCGTCGAACACGATTTGCGCGAAAGCGGCGTCTTGCGCCACCTCGGCGCGATAGCCAGCAGCGCCCGCCAGCGCACCTACCGTCCATATGGCTTGCTGTCCTTCGCGCGCCCGCTCGACGCGTGCCGGCAGAGTACTTTCAGCGAGGGCAGGTAAAAGCGCGACGACTTTGATCTCGCGTTCATTGGGCTTGATCGCTACCCCAAACCCTCCGTTGACCTCTACGCCAACCGCCAGGACCGTGTTGTCTGCTCGCACTTTTCCTTCAAGCACTTCAGTGCGCGCCGTTCGCGTTGTTGGATCCTCATAGGCCACGCGAAACTGCGTGCCACGGATGCCGATGTTGGAGGTTGGCGTGACCACACCCATGGGCTCCTTTCTGTTGGCGGCTTTGTTTGCGGCGATATCGAGCACACCCTCGACCAGTCGAATCGCTCCCGAAAACCAGGTCGTGGAAATACTTGTCGCCGGATCCTTCATGGCGTAGCCGTGCTGAGTCACGACGTCAGCCAGCGTTCGTGGCATAAGTTGCACGCTAGAACCATCGGATAACTTGACCACCGCGGAACTCGCGGCGCCGGTTTGCACGCGTGCACCCTCTGGTACCGGTGCGCCCGCCTCCGCGGCGGTGCCGTTGATTGTGACGCTGCCATTGGCGCTTTGTAGGACACCGCTGGTGGCCAACTTCGTTTGATTGGCAAAGTTGACCATACTACGCGGCACATCAAGCACCTGGCCGGGGAGGATCACGTTGGGGTCTTTCAGGCCATTGAGCCGTGCCAACACGCTCCATTGCTTGGGATCGGCAAGCAGACGACGCGAAACCACCAGCAATTTGTCTTTGGGCACGACGGTGTAGCTGATGTAGGGCTCGGTCGGCTTATCGATCTTGGCAAACGCGCTAGGTGCACCCCCAACGAGCAAACATGCCAACAGCAAGGGGGTCAATTTGGGGCGATGAGAGTAAAACATAATACTAAAGACCTACAGTTTATTCCTGCGACTACACCATGCACGCGACACCTATACCGGTGTTTTTTCCCTGATGGCTGACTTTGGCCGAAAGGCCTTGCAAACCGTCTCATCCGTTTCCAGGTAAGGGCCGCCAATCAAGTCAATGCAATAGGGAACCGCCGCGAAAATGCCAGAAACTGGACTGTCACCGCCACGGATACCCTCTAACGTCTCTGCAATCGACTTTGGTTGACCGGGCAAATTGATGATGAGACTTTTGTCACGAATCACGGCGCATTGGCGCGACAGAATGGCTGTCGGCACGAAGCGCAGGCTGATTTGCCGCATCTGTTCGCCAAAGCCTGGCATCTCTTTGTGCGCCACCGCCAAGGTGGCTTCAGGTGTCACGTCACGCGGCGCCGGGCCTGTGCCACCAGTGGTCAGCACCAAAGAGCAGCCAGCCTCTACCAAGTCGATCAGTGTCTGGCTGATCACGTCTTTTTCGTCCGGAATCAGCCGCGCTTCAAAACTGATCGGGTTTTTTAGCGCTTTCGTGAGCCATTCTTTCAGCGCTGGCAGACCCTTATCTTCATAAACACCGGTGCTAGCGCGGTCGCTGATGGAGAGGATGCCGATGGTGATGGGGTCGAAATTCATGGCCATTCAGTCATCTGACTCTTCTTCTTGGGGGCTGTCTTCACCGGCTTGCGCCTGCAAAGCCACTTTCACAAGTTGGAATATCTCGCGGTACACCTTGGCCTGCCGCTGCGCTTCGCCGGCTCCAGCGTCTGGCACGATGGCTTTGCGCGCTTGGCGAATCAAAGAACGCAGGTGTTGGGTGTCGGTGTCGGGATGCTCGCGCATCCATTGCTCGAACGCATCTTCCACTGCAATCAAATTGTCGCGCCAGACCTCAGCACGGTGCAGCATCAGCGTCTCGGTAGCGCTGCCCTTCTTGGCGGCCTCAACAGCGGCACGGATGGGCTCCGGGTCAACCTTGCGCATGAGCTTGCCGATGTATTGCATCTGGCGACGTTTGCCTTCAAAGTTGCTAATTCGCTTGGCGTCTGCCAACGCGTCGTGCAGTTTCTCTGGCAGGTCGAGCTTGGCTAAACGAGCTGCTGGCAGATCGAGCAATTGAATGCCGAGCTTTTGCAGCGCATCGCTCTCGGCTTTGGCTTTGGAGCGGCTGCCATCCGATTCGGCTTTGAGTTCCACGTCGAGCTCGCTGCCATCGGCAACAAACTCGCCTTTGACGTAATAGCCGTTTGGCCCGCGCCCCGTTTTTTGTCCACGTGTCATAGGTTACTGCAATGCCTCATGTTCGCTCAGACCACTGCACGCCGCCAGTGGCCCAGTTTTGGCGCGGGATGTCATAAATCAGGATGTCTACGCTCTCCGGCTTGGAGCCCAGGCTATCCACGACAGCTTGGGTCAATGCTTTGACGAGCGCTGTTTTTTGCTCAGGCGTGCGGCCTTCCATCATTTCAACTTTGAGTGTGGGCATGGGGTTTTCCTCTAGCAGTGGGATAACCCAGCGAGGAACTCAAGTGTCCGGCTGGATTCATACTGCGAGTTTATTCCACGAAAGGCGCAACATGCGCTCGATTCACGACAACATCGCCGAGGCATCCAGTTTTTTGAACAGCGCAGGCGGGCAGGCACCCAGTCGCCGAACCGTCCTCAAAACGACTGCGCTCGGTGTGGGTTATGCCACGGCCGCCGGCGCTGCTGTGGCTCAAACGGCCATCAAAACATCAGCGGAAGGCCTAAGTGCGAGCGAAGTGGCGATCGATGTCGGGGGATTCAAAATGCCGGCGTATGTCGCAAAGCCAGCGGGCAAAGCAAATTTGCCGGTGGTTCTCGTGATCCAAGAGATATTGGGTGTGCATGAGTACATTGCCGACACCACCCGTCGCTTTGCACGGGCGGGCTACCTTGCGATCGCGCCGGAATTGTTTGCCAGGCAAGGCGATCCTTCGTCCTACAACGTGATGGCTGATCTCATTCGAGAAGTGGTGGACAAGGTGCCTGACGCGCAAGTCATGAGCGACCTCGATGCCATGGTGGCCTGGGCGCGTGCCAATGGCGGTGACGCTAACAGGGTCGGCATCACGGGCTTTTGCTGGGGTGGGCGCATTACTTGGCTTTACGCCGCGCACAGCAGGAGCGTGAAAGCCGGTGTGGCTTGGTATGGCCGCTTGGTTGGTCAAGCCAATGGTATACAACCGAAAAATCCGGTAGATGTGGTGGGCGATATCAACGGCCCCGTGCTGGGGCTGTACGGCGGTGCAGACCCCGGCATTCCGCTGGATACCGTGGAGCGCATGAAAACCGCGCTCAAAGATGGGAGCGCAGCTGCAAAAAAGAGCCAGTTCGTGGTTTATGACGAAGCGCCACACGCCTTTCACGCCGACTACCGTCCCAGTTTTCGCAAGGATCCTGCGGAAGATGGCTGGAAGCGCTGCTTGCAATGGTTTAAGGCCAACGGCGTCGCGTAAAAAGACAATGCCTAGGGCGCGACAGCTCGTGTAAGCTCAGCATAACTTGCGTGCCTGCGCAGCGATCGAAACTGCGGCAGGGCGGTTTTGTCATGAAATTGTGGGCAAAATCGGGTTCTAGCCCTTATATATTGTGCGCAAGATGCTATTGTTTTTGTAGTGACTCGATCTCATGACCTTACTCGCCATTCTGCTTGGAACCTTTGCCGCTGGTGTGGGTAGCGTGCTCGTCGCGGCGCTGCTGACGTACGGCGTGCTGGCTCGCTTTACCCAGCATTTGCTCAGCCTGGCCGCGGGCGCCTTACTCGCCACCGCCTTTATGCATTTGCTGCCAGAAGCAGTGAATAGCTCAACGGGTGCGCAGGAGCTCTTTGCCGTGCTGCTGGGTGCTTTGATATTCTTTTTCCTGCTCGACAAGGCCGAGCTGTATCACCACGGCCATGAGCACAGCCATTCTCCTGCCCACGACGGTCATGCCCACGACGGTCATGCGCACCACCACCATGCCCATGATCCTCACGCGTCGCATCCAACCAAGAGTTCTGGCGGGTGGGCCGTGCTTGTTGGCGACAGCGTCCATTGCTTTGGTGATGGCATCTTGATTGCTTCAGCTTTTGTCGCTGACTTCAAACTCGGCCTGGTCGCCAGCTTGGCCGTGCTGGCCCACGAAGTGCCGCATCACATGGGTGACTTGGTGGTGCTTCGGCAGAGCGAAACCGGCTCTAACCCTGCACTGCTTAAGCTGTGTATGGCTGGCGCTGTGACGGTGATTGGCGGGCTGTTGGGCTATTTCCTCGTGGCACAACTCGAGAGCTTGCTGCCTTACATGCTCATGATTGCCTCAGGCAGTTTTATCTACGTGGCGCTGGCCGATTTGATTC
>JANPAK010000444.1:0-3894 GCA_031429925.1 Variovorax sp. | reverse complement strand
CCAAAAAATTACCCTCCACGCGCTTTCTTCAATGCGTCAACGACGACGTTGATGGCATCCGCGCCGATCGTTGCGGCATTTTTGTCATAGACAGGGCGCACTTTCTCAAACATACGGCGCTGTTCAGCGGGCGTGATCTCGTTGACCTGCATCCCCTTAGCGCGCAGTTCGGCCAAGGCCTTGCCGTCATTCGCACGGATCGTGGTGCGCTGAACCTTCTGACCTTCAATTGCTGCTTCACGCAGCACGGCCTGCTCTTGTGGGCTCAGGGTATCCCACATCCTCTTGCTGTAAAGGACGAGGAACGGCGTGTAAGCGTGGCGAGTGACAGACAGGAACTTCTGAACTTCAAAAAACTTTGAGCTGTTGATGGTGACAAACGGATTTTCTTGCCCGTCAATCGTCTTGGTTTCCAGCGCCGTAAACACTTCACCAAAAGCCATGGGGACGGCGTTGGTGCCAAGCGTCTTGAAGGTGTCCAAGAAGATGTTGTTCTGCATCACGCGCACTTTGATGCCGTCAAAATCTTCCACCTTGGCCACCGGTTTTTTGCTGTTGGTGAGGTTTCGGAAACCATTTTCCCAATAGGCCAAGTTCACCAAGCCAGCTTCTTCGAGCTTCTTATTGAAATATTGACCAGCTGGGCCATCGAGCACGGTGTCGACTTCTTTCTCACTGCCAAACAGAAACGGCAGGTCAAACACCCCCAACTCTTTGACGATACCCACCAGCGGAGAGCTGGATGTCACCACCATCTCTTGCGTGCCCGCACGCAGCGCCTGCGTGGCCTGCAGATCGCCACCGGCCGAGCCGCCCCAGAAGGCCACCAGCTTGAGTTTGCCGCCTGCTTTGGCATTGAGCACCTCTTGCATGCGCTTGACGCCTGCGCCCACCGGATGATCTTCGTTCACACCATTGGTGATCTTGATGTTGCGATCTGAAAACTGCGCGAAGGCAGCAGAAGTGGCCAACAGGGTGCCTGCCACGATAAGGGCGGCTTGTGCCACCAGGTTACGACGTTTCATTTCTAAGGTCTCCTACGGGTTGAAAAACGAGAGTTGCGAAAAGTATGAATCAGCGCATCCACCATTTCAAGGGGACTAACACCAATTCAGGGAAGAACACGAGCGAAAACAAAACGATCAATTGCGCGATCAAGAACGGCATGACCCCTTTGAAGGCCTGGTCCATGGTGATCCGTGCCACGCCACTGACGACATTGAGTACGGTGCCGACCGGTGGCGTGATGAGGCCAATGGCATTGTTCATAATGAAGAGCACACCAAAATACACAGGATCAATGCCTGCCTTGAGCACAATGGGCATCAACACCGGCGTCAGAATCAAGACCGTCGGGACAAAATCGAGCGCTGTCCCAACCAACACGATCAGAACCATCATCATGAACATGAGCAAAGTTTTGTTGTCCATGAATGGCTCCATCATCGCCGTAACTTCACTCGGGATGTTTGCGACCGTGATCAACCACGCGCTAACCATCGCGGCCGCCACCAAAAACATGACGACAGCGGTGGTTTTGCCAGCGGCCAGAAACAGGCCATACATCTGGCTCCATTTGAGTTCGCGATAAATGAATTTGCCAACGATGAAGGCGTAGACTGCCGCAACCACGGCTGCCTCGGTGGGCGTGAACACGCCGGATTTCATGCCGCCGATGATGACCACGGGTAGCAGCAAGGCAAAAAAACCATTCAACGTGATGCGCAGCCGCGCAGTCATGGGTAGCTTAGGTGCGGGTTGGACATTCTCTTTCTTCGCAACGATCCACCAGGCAATGCCAATTGCGATCCCCATCATGACGCCGGGCACGATACCGGCCAGAAACAGCTTGGTGATCGAGACATTGGCCGCAACACCAAAAATGATGAAACCGATGGATGGCGGAATCACCGGGGCAATGATGCCCCCTGCCGCCACCAAACCCGCGCTGCGGCCCACATCGTAGCCGGCCGCGCGCATCATGGGAATCAAAATCGCGGCCAAAGCCGCGGTATCCGCGATGGCTGAGCCTGAAAGCGAGGCCATGATGATGGCTGCAAACACGGCCACATAACCCAAGCCGCCGCGAAAATGCCCCACCCAGGCCACGCCCATATCCACAATGCGTTTGGACAACCCCCCAGAATTCATAAACTCGCCGGCAAGCAAGAAAAAAGGCACCGCCAGCAGTGGAAAGTTGTCTGCGCCATCCACAAAGCGCTGCGCCAGAATTTGACTATCAAAGGAAGCCAGTGTGCCGTTGGCGGCAAGAAAGCCCATCAAGCAAACGCCGCAGACCAACAAGGCATAGGCAATCGGCATGCCCAAAGCCATGGCAGCCAGAAGAGAGAAAACGAAGATAGAGACGGTCATGATCAGTCCCTCAAGCCTTGCGCAGTTGTTGCTCGACCTCTTTCAGGCCTTCTGTTTCAACCACTTGCACCAGTTCGTCTTCTGTAAGGCGCCCCGTGAACAAGAGCCACAGCTTGTGAATGTTGATAACACCCATCACCACAGCCACCAGATACCCGATACCGTAGATCCAAATCATCGAGATGCCAACCACCGGTGAGATATTGGTCACCTGGAGCCAATGCATCTTGTAAGTGCCCCAAAGAAACATCGCGTTCACAAACAGCATGAGCGATTCGCTTAGGAAGAAACAGGTCTTCTTGCCAGCCAAAGGAAGATTCTTGATCAGCGTATCCACACCTAAATGGCCACCCTCGCGCATCGCCACCATCGCGCCGAGATAGGTGAGCCAAATAAACGCATAGCGAGACATTTCTTCGCTGATTTGAATACCCGAGTTGAAGGCGTAGCGCATCACGACGTTGCCGAACACCATGACAACCATGGCAAACAGGCAAAGCACGACGCCTAGCTCCAGCAGTTTGAAGAACCCATCGATCAGTTTTTTCATTGTTATTTCTCTCGTGATTAGGCCGCTTTGAGCCATGCGGCAGGTTTGTCATGCTTGACCGGCCGGTTTCGCCGCGCCAGCACTTGCTCAATATCCTCATGCGCCCCATCGATCAGCACGAGAATCGCTTTTTCAGCTTTCATCGGGTCTTTCGCGATGACCGCATCCAGCACCGCTCTGTGCAGGGGCAGCGAATGGCGCGGCCCGTCCGGGCGGGTCGTGGAGATTTCAAAGCTGGTACGCAAGAGCGCGGACAAGGCTTTGTTCATCTGAATCAGCATGCGGTTTTGGCAGGCCTTGAGCAAGCCCTGGTGAAAGCGCAGGTCATGCGTGACGTAATCGCCACCCTCAAAGACGGCGCAGCGCATACCTTCATAGGCGGCTTCAATCTCAGCAATATTCGCCGGGGTTGCACGTTGCGCTGCCATGCGCACCGCCGCCGGCTCAATCAACCGACGCAGGTCTTGCAGATCACGCAAGAATTCGGCCGTCAGGCCAATTTTGCTTTGCCACACGATCACATCGGGATCAAACCAATTCCAAGTATCTCGCGGCAGCACCCGCGTGCCGACCTTGGGGCCTGTGCTGATCATGCCCTTAGCGATCAACGACTTGACCGCCTCGCGAATCACCGTGCGGCTCACGCCGAGCTGCTCACACAACACGGGCTCAGGCGGCATGCTCGCGCCGACCGCATATCGGCCCGCGACGATCGCTTCCCCGAGGAAATCGAGCGTATTGCCGTGGACGTTTTTGATCATGTGGACACTTTGGATTGAAAACTTGCAGAGGGTTTTTCCTGATGCAATGGTGTAATCATATGATGATAATACCTTGAGATTCACTAGGATTAACCCGAACACCATGACAGCCGCCAACCCCCCTTCCGACAAAAAACCGCTTCGCAGCCAGCAATGGTTTGGCCGTCAAGACCGTGATGGCTTTGCTTACCGCAGCTGGGTCAAAGGCAA
>JANPAK010000443.1:0-17319 GCA_031429925.1 Variovorax sp. | reverse complement strand
GTCAGCGCCCGCTGGGCTGGTACACCGGGCGCGACAGCCCCAACACGCACCGCCTCGTCGCAGATTTCGGCGGCTTCGCCTATGACAGCGATTACTACGGCGACGACCTGCCTTTTTGGATGAAAGTGAGTAAGTCCGATGGCTCGGATGCGAATCAACTGATCGTGCCCTACACGCTTGATTGCAACGACATGCGCTTTAGTTTGCCGCAAGGCTATTCGCATGCAGACCCATTCTTTCAATACCTGAAAGACACTTTCGATGCGCTCTATGCAGAAGGTGACCCGCACGGCATAAATGTGCCGAAGATGATGAGCATCGGTATGCACTGTCGTTTACTGGGTAGGCCCGGGCGGATCGCGGCATTGCAGCGTTTTCTCGATCACATCGCACAGTTTGACAAGGTATGGGTTGCCAAACGCATCGACATTGCCCAGCATTGGGCAACACTTCACCCCGCACCATGACACTCACACTCCAACAACTCAACACCGCCCCTTTCAACGAGGCGGCCAAACTGCTTGATGGGATCTACGAGCACTCACCCTGGATTGCCCAGGCGGCTGCACAAGACAGGCCATTTGCAACCCTGGCCAAACTTAAGTACGCCATGACGCAAGTGGTCACCCGCGCCAGCCGTGACCAACAAATCAGCTTGATTCAGGCTCATCCTGAGCTGGCTGGCAAGGCCATGGTGAGCAACACGCTGACTGCAGAATCAACGAATGAGCAAAGCAAGGCGGGTCTCACGCATTGCAGCGCTGAAGAGTTCGCTAAGCTGCAAAAGCTGAACTTTGATTACAACGCCAAATTCGGTTGGCCCTTTATCTTGGCGGTGCGCGGACCGCGTGGCATCGGTTTGAGCCGCGAGCAAATCATCGCCACGTTTGAGCGCCGACTGCGTGGCCATCCAGATTTTGAGTTGGCAGAGTGTCTGCGCAATATTCATCGCATCGCCGAAATCCGTCTGAATGACAAATTTGGCGCGCAGCCCGACTTGGGTAGCGAATTGTGGGATTGGCATGAAGCACTTTCCGCCCATTCCGACCCTGAGTTCAAAGAGTTGGGTCAGCTCACGGTGACCTATATGACCGATGCGCACAAGGCTTGCGCTGCAGAGATTGCCGCTCGCATGCGCGAGTGTGGCTTTGATTCCGTGGAAATTGATGTGCTGGGCAATGTGGTTGGTCGCTATGAAAGTGATAGCGGCCTGCGTAATGCTTACCAAGCGAAAATGCCTGGAACCTTACAAAAGACGCTACTCACCGGCAGCCATTACGACACCGTGCGCAACGGCGGCAAGTACGATGGTCGATTAGGCATCTTCACGCCGATGATGTGCGTGCGTGAATTACACAAAGCTGGTAAACGTTTGCCGTTTGCCATCGAGGTTGTTGGTTTTGCGGAGGAAGAAGGCCAACGCTACAAAGCCACCTTCTTGGGCTCCGGTGCGCTCACGGGGCAGTTCAATCCAGCCTGGCTGGAGCAGGCGGACAAGAATGGCGTTTTGATGAGAGACACGCTTTTTTCCCCTGAAGATTCTGTGCAGAGCGCTATAGAAAAGATAGCGATTCTGAGGCGCGACCCAGCGAGTTACCTAGGCTTCGTAGAGGTACATATTGAGCAAGGCCCCGTACTGAACCAAATGAACTTGCCATTGGGTGTGGTCACATCGATCAACGGCAGTGTGCGCTTTTTGGGCGAGATCATCGGCCAAGCCAGCCATGCGGGCACCACGCCGATGGCCACGCGCCGCGATGCCGCCGCCGCATTGGCGCAGCTCATTGTTTATATGGAGCAGCGCGCAGCCGACGATGGCGATTCTGTTGCCACCATCGGCATGCTCCAAGTGCCTAACGGCTCGATCAACGTGGTGCCAGGGCGTTGCAGTTTTAGCCTTGATCTACGCGCGCCCACTGACGCGCAACGCGATGCACTGGTGAGCGATGTGCTCAAGCGGCTCAAAGCAGTGTGCGAGCGACGCGGCGTGAGCTTCACACTCGAAGAAACCATGCGTGCTGCGGCTGCACCCTCGGATGCTGCGTGGCAAACCCGTTGGGAACGCGCTGTAGAAGCCACCGGCTTGGCCATTTTCAAGATGCCCAGTGGCGCAGGCCATGACGCCATGAAGCTGCATGAAATCATGCCGCAAGCCATGCTGTTTGTACGCGGTGAGAATGCTGGTATCAGCCACAACCCTCTCGAATCAACCACCCAAGACGACATGCAGCTGGGCGTTATTGCCTTCATGCAACTCCTCACTAACCTAGCCGAAGAGCAACAATGACCGATAGCGAAAAGCTCGATGCGTGGATTGACGCGCATTTTGATGAGCAGGTGCAATTCCTGCAAGCCTTGATCCGTGTGCCCACCGATACGCCGCCCGGAAACAACACGCCACACGCGCTTCGTACCGCTGAACTGCTGCAAGACTTTGGCTATGAAGCCGAGCAACACTGCCCACCTCAAGCGATGGTGACGGCGGCGGGTCTGGAGTCCATCACCAACCTGATCGTGCGTAGAAGGTTTGGCGCAGGTGGCAAGACGATTGCGCTCAATGCGCATGGTGATGTCGTACCTCCGGGCGAGGGCTGGAGCGTTGATCCTTATGGCGGAGTGATCAAAGATGGCTATATCTATGGCCGCGCCTCAGCCGTGAGCAAGTGCGATTTTTCAAGCTTTACTTTTGCCCTGCGCGCCTTAGAGGCTGTCGCAAAGCCCGCTCAAGGCAGTGTGGAACTGCATTTCACCTATGACGAAGAGTTTGGCGGCGAAGTCGGGCCTGATTGGTTGCTGAATCAAGGCCTGACCAAACCTGATTTGATGATCGCCGCTGGGTTCAGCTATCAGGTGATTGTGGCGCACAACGGGTGCCTGCAAATGGAGGTCACGGTGCACGGCGAGATGAGCCATGCTGCGATCCCCGATAGCAGCATTGACGCCTTACAGGGCGCAGTGCACATCATGAGTGCGCTTTACGCGCTCAACGCCGAGTACAAGAAAATCACGTCCAATGTCGAGGGCATCACGCATCCTTACCTCAACATTGGTCTGATCGAAGGCGGCACCAACACCAATGTCGTGCCCGGAAAAGTGAGTTTTAAGCTCGATCGCCGCATGATTCCAGAAGAGGATGCTGCGCTGGTCGAGCAAAGCATCCGGGACACGATTGCACATGCCGCAAAGAGTTATCAGCCGCCGCGCGGCTCAGGTGCAATTAAGGTGGACATCCGCCGAATGCTTCTCTCGCAAGCCATGAAGCCGTTGGTGGGTAATCAGCCGCTGGTAAAAGCCCTACAAAAGCATGGTGGCGAAGTGTTTGGCGAGCCAATTCCTGCCTTGGGCACGCCGCTTTACACCGATGTGCGTTTGTACGTGGAGCGTGGTATTCCCGGCGTGATCTATGGCGCAGGGCCGCGCACCGTGCTGGAGTCCAACGCGAAGCGGGCCGACGAGCGCTTGGCCTTGGAAGACCTGCGCCGGGCAACCAAGGTCATTGCCCGCAGCTTGCGCGATCTACTGATGTGAACCCCCTCGCACGATTACGGGTTTCCGCGCACTGTTTTGGTGGGTTAACTGTATACAATTTGCACGTTATCTGTGCATTGAGCCTCGAATTGAGGGATACAAAATGCGGCACTTTTCTTGCTCACAAGTTCTGATGCTGCGTCCTTGAAGCGCAATACTTTCATTTTTTTCATCCTCTGGAGTCCCTATGAACAAGCGTTCAGCCCTCAAAACCCTTGCCGCCACCGGCGTTGCAGCCGCTAGTTTGTTGTCCATGAGCGTTTTCGCTCAAGCGATGACTCCCGTGAAGTTTCAACTCGACTGGCGCTTTGAAGGTCCAGCTGCCCTGTTTTTGTCGCCCATCGCTAAGGGTTACTTTAAGGATGTTAAGCTTGATGTATCGCTCGATGCAGGCACAGGCTCCGGCAACACCGTCCAGCGCGTGGCTTCCGGCACTTACGACATGGGCTTTGCCGACATGGCCGCTCTCATGGAATTCCACGCCAACAATCCCGACGCACCCAACAAGCCCGTGGCTGTGATGATGGTCTACAACAACACGCCTGCCGCAGTGCTCACGCTCAAGAAAAATGGCATTACCAAACCCAGCGATTTGGTCGGCAAAAAGCTCGGCGCGCCCGTGTTTGATGCAGGTCGCCGTGCCTTCCCCGTGTTTCAGAAAGCCAATAATGTGGGTCCAGTGACTTGGGTCACCATGGATCCCCCTCTGCGTGAAACCATGCTGGCTCGTGGCGATGTTGACGCGATCACAGGTTTTTCTTTCACCTCCCTGCTCAATCTTGAGGCACGCAATGTGAAGACGGAAGACATCGTTGTTTTGCCATACTCTGATTTCGGTGTGAAGCTGTATGGCAACGCCATCGTTGTCAGCCAAAAGATGATCAGAGAGAATCCGGCAGCTGTCAAAGCCTTCTTGCTGGCCTTCACCAAAGGCGCTAAAGAAGTGATGGCAAAGCCTGATGTTGCGATCCAGTATGTTAAAAATCGCGACGGCATCATCAACGTTGATCTGGAAGAGCGCCGCTTGCGTTTGGCTATTGATTCCGTGATCAACAGCCCCGACGCGCGTGCGGAAGGTTTTGGTCAAGTGAATCCAGGCCGTTTGGCATTGATGGCGTCGCAAGTGTCAGATGCTTTCAACACCAAGAGCCGCGTGAAGGTAGACGATGTCTGGAATGGCAGCTTCTTGCCTACGAAGGCTGAATTGAACGTTTTGCCTCCTGTGAAGAAGTAAGCGAATCGTGATCCAGAAACGGCCAGAAGCCTGCAAAGACTTCTGGCCGTTTTGCTATCAATTGAAGAGCAATCAAAGCAATATTTATAACGGCTAAGAGCCAATTCGGTATAACAACCATGACTTCTACCGCTGCGCTAACACCTCGCCCATTTGTCGATTTCCAAAACGTCTGGCTCGCCTATAACGATGAGCTTTTGGCGCAAGACCAATTTGCCGTGGAGGACATTTCCTTGCAGATGACGCAGGGCGAGTTCATCGCGATTGTTGGCCCCTCGGGCTGCGGCAAATCCACCTTTATGAAGCTCACGACTGGCTTGAAAATGCCGAGCAAGGGCACGATTCATGTCGATGGCAGTCCGGTCACGGGGCCTCTCAAAATTTCTGGCATGGCTTTCCAGGCACCGTCCCTCCTACCTTGGCGAACCACGATTGATAACGTGCTTCTCCCGCTCGAAATTGTCGAACCATATCGCAGCAACTTCAAGTCCAAGCGCAAAGAGTATGAAGAGCGTGCGTCAAAGCTCTTGGAATCGGTCGGCTTGGGCGGTTACGAGAAGAAGTTCCCTTGGCAGCTTTCTGGCGGCATGCAGCAGCGTGCGTCGATTTGCCGCGCACTGATCCATGAGCCGAAGATGCTTTTGCTCGACGAGCCCTTCGGCGCGCTCGACGCCTTCACCCGTGAAGAGCTGTGGTGTGCGCTGCGTGATTTGCACGCTGTGCAAAAATTCAACGTGATCTTGGTCACGCACGATCTGCGCGAGAGCGTCTTCTTGGCCGATCGTGTGTATTGCATGAGCAAAAGCCCAGGGCGATTTATCGTGCAGCGCGATATTGACTTGCCGCGACCGCGCGACTTGGAAGTGACCTACACGCCCGAGTTCACCAACATCGTGCACGAGCTGCGCGGGCACATTGGCGCAATTCGCAAGACCACCGCCGTCGTGCAGTAAGCCGGAGAAACATCATGATGACCAAAAATTTTGAACGCTTTGCGCCTCTGGCTGTGTTGGCTTTGATCCTCGTCCTGTGGCAGGCCGTGGTGTCGATTTTCAATATTGCAGAATTCATTTTCCCCAGCCCGATCCAGATTGCCAAAGAGTTTGTGCAATTCAAAGAGCCGCTGCTCAAAGCCGCATGGCAGACCTTTTGGGTGACGATGGTCGGTTTTGCCATCGCGATTGCGGTGGGGGTTCTGCTCGGCTTCATCGTCGGATCCTCGCCGATGGCCTATGCTGCGTTTTACCCGCTGATGGTGGGCTTCAATGCCGTTCCCAAAGCGGCAATCGTGCCAATTTTGGTGGTTTGGTTCGGTATCGGCATTGGCCCCGGTATCTTGACAGCCTTCCTCATCAGCTTCTTCCCCATTACGGTGAACATCGCGACTGGCTTGGCCACACTGGAGCCTGAGTTGGAAGATGTGCTGCGCGTGCTTGGCGCAAAGCGCTGGGACATCTTGACGAAAATTGGTCTGCCGCGCTGCATGCCCTATTTCTATGGCTCACTCAAAGTCGCGATCACCTTGGCTTTCGTGGGTACCGTGTTGGCTGAGATGACCGCTGGTGATTCGGGTATTGGCTCACTCATGCAAACGGCTGGTAGCCAACAGCGCTTGCCGCTGGCCTTTGCGGGGCTCGTGCTCATCAGCGCAATGGCGATGGCGATGTATGAGTTCTTCAGCTATATCGAAAAGCACACGACTGCGTGGGCGCATCGCGGCTCACAAAACCATTAATCGGGTCGCCGCATGACGCCCGAGCACGCTGCAAAGGCCTTGAGGCATGCCAATGAGGTGGCTAAGCGCGCCATGGCTTTGGGACGTCACCCGTTTGGCGCAGTCTTGATTGCGCCTGATGGTGAAACTGTGCTGATGGAGCAAGGGAACATCAACACGGTCAACCATGCCGAATCGACGCTGGCGCGTCACGCCTCGCAAAACTACAGCGCTGCATTTCTTTGGCAATGTGCGCTGGTGACAACCGTGGAGCCTTGTGTCATGTGTGCTGGCACTCAGTATTGGGCCAACATTGGCACCGTGGTGTACGGCATCACGGAGGCGCGGTTGCTCGAGTTGACAGGCAATGACGACGAGAATCCAACGATGGACTTGCCATGCCGCGACGTTTTTTCGGCAGGGCAAAAATCGATCCGTGTGATCGGCCCGGTGCCTGAAGTTGAGCAAGAGATCGCTGCACTGCACCTGAATTTTTGGTCTGCGCATAAGAATTAGTGGCAGAGCATCGCCCCGGTAAAATCGGGGCATGCAATCTGTCAAACAAGAACTGCTCGATGCACTGGCTGTCGAGCTTGAAAAGCTCTCGCCCGGCGCAGGAGCCAAAGCCCTATTTGAATCCCCCAAAGTGCCTGAGCATGGCGATCTGGCTTGCACCGCTGCGATGCAGTTGGCCAAGACCGCAAAGAAGAATCCGCGCGAGTTGGCCACAACCCTCTGCGATGCCCTGCGCACGACCTCGGCGTTTAGCCAGTGGGTAGCTGCTTTGGAGATCGCCGGACCGGGCTTCATTAACGTGCGACTCACCCCGCAGGCGAAGCAGCAAGTCGTGCGTGAGGTGCTTGCCCAAGGCGATCAGTATGGTGTGCAGCCGGCAACCGGCGGCAAGATGATGGTTGAGTTTGTTTCAGCCAACCCCACCGGGCCCTTGCATGTGGGCCATGGACGGCAGGCGGCCCTTGGCGACGCCATTTGCAACCTTTGGGCAACGCAGGGTGAGCAGGTCACCCGCGAGTTTTACTACAACGACGCCGGCGTGCAGATCAACACCTTGGGCGTTTCCACGCAACTGCGTGCGAAGGGCTTCAAGCCTGGCGATCCGCAGTGGCCTGAAAGTGCCTACAACGGCGACTACATTGCAGACATTGCGGTTGACTATTTGGCAAAGAAGACCGTGCAAGCCGACGATCGTAGCTTCACGGCCAGTGGCGACGTGGAAGATATAGACGCTATCCGTCAATTCGCTGTGGCTTACTTGCGCCACGAGCAAGATCTGGATCTGAAGGCCTTTGAGGTCAAGTTTGACAATTACTATCTTGAATCATCCTTGTACACGAGTGGGCGTGTTGAGCGGGCCGTGCAGCAGTTGGTCGCTGCAGGCAAGACCTATGAAAAAGACGGCGCACTTTGGCTGCGCAGCACGGACTACGGCGATGACAAAGATCGAGTCATGCGCAAGAGCGATGGCACGTATACCTATTTTGTCCCTGATGTGGCCTACCATCTTGCCAAGTGGGAACGTGGCTTTGCCAGAGCGGTGAACATACAAGGCACTGACCATCATGGCACCATTGCCCGCGTCCGCGCCGGACTGCAAGCCGCAGGGCAGGGTGTGGCGCAAGGCTTTCCAGATTACGTGCTTCACACCATGGTGCGGGTGGTCAAAGACGGGGAAGAGGTAAAAATCTCAAAACGCGCGGGAAGCTATGTCACGCTGCGCGATCTGATTGAATGGACGAGTAAGGATGCCGTGCGCTTTTTCTTGCTCTCGCGCAAGCCGGATACCGAATACACCTTCGACGTGGACTTGGCGGTCCAGAAGAACAATGACAACCCGGTCTACTACGTGCAGTATGCCCATGCGCGCATTTGCTCAGTGATTGCAGCTTGGGCTGAAAAAGACAAGGGAAATGTCTCGGACCTTGCCAGCGTCGATCTGAGTGCCCTGAACACGCCGGCTGCTCAGTCTTTGATGCTTCAACTGGCCAAATACCCAGACATGTTGACCGGCGCAGCAAAAGACTTCGCGCCCCACGATGTCACCTTCTATTTGCGTGATCTGGCAGCCAACTATCACAGCTATTACGATGCTGAGCGCATTTTGGTGGATGATGAAAGCGTGAAAAAAGCCCGTTTAGCGTTGGTTGCTGCCACGGCGCAGGTGATCCGCAGTGGTCTCGCGGTGCTCGGCGTGTCCGCACCCGCTAAGATGTGAGGATGATCGACATGCAGGCTCCCATCATATTGCCGCGCCAGAAGGCACAGCGCGGCGGCACTTTTCTAGGCATCATCATTGGCGTGCTCGTCGGCCTAGGTGCAGCGTTGGCTGTTGCGGTGTATGTGACCAAAGTGCCCGTGCCTTTCATGAACAAAGGCATCATAGGAAAATCGTCGGCTGATCAAGATGCGGCGGAAGCGCAAAAGAATAAGAATTGGGACCCCAATGCGCCGCTGTATGGCAAAAACGCGGGAAAGTCCTCGGTGTCGGGCTCTGTAGGCACGGCAACCAGCACAGTATCTTCAACGGCGCCGTTGCCTGCTTCCGCGGCGTCTGCGCCCAAGTCTGCCGCTTCAGCCGCTAAAGCGAGCAGCAACGATTCGTTGGGCGATCTGGCTAAGGCAAGAACCACCCCAACAGGTACGGCGACGGCGGTGGTTGGTGTTGATCCGTTCACTTATTTTGTGCAAGTTGGGGCATTCCGCACTGCAGAAGACGCCGACGCGCAGAAAGTCAAGCTCGCCTTGGCAGGCTTTGAGGCCAAAATCACCGAGCGTGAGCAATCCGGGCGAACGGTGTTCCGCGTGCGGATCGGGCCGGTTGACAAAAAAGAAGACGCCGACAAAGCCAAGGAAAGGCTTGATGCCGCAGGCTATGAAAGCGCGATTGTTCGCGTTCAGCGATGAGCGCAGCGTTTTTTGAAATCCGCGTCATCAGTTGCTTCACAGGAACTTTGTCAGCTAATCTTGCCTCAGGATCGTTCAGTTAAATACGGGCCATACGGCCCTTGGAGAAAAACATGTTTCGCCGTGATTTGATTAAAACCGCCAGTGCGCTCGGCGCTGCCAGCCTTCCCTTGATGGCGCAATCCCAACAAGCCGCTCGCAGCTTCCAAGAAGGTCAAGACTATGTGGCTTTGGATAAGCGCGTGCCCGGCGATTCTGCTGCGGGCCGCGTCGAGGTCATTGAGTTTTTCTGGTATTCATGCCCACATTGCAATGCTTTTGAGCCACGCCTAGAGCAATGGATCGCCAAGTTGCCTAAAGATGTGGTGCTACGGCGAGTGCCCGTCGCGTTCCGCGACGATTTTGTGCCTCAGCAGCGCTTGTTTTATGTCTTGGAAGCGCTTAATAAGGTGGATGAATTGCACAAGAAGGTCTTCATTGCGATTCACGTTGAAAAGCGCGCTTTGAATACGCAGGCCGGCATTGGTGAATGGCTGGCGACGCAAGGTGTTGATAAAGCCAAGTTCGATGAGCTCTACAACTCGTTTGCCGTGCAGACCAAAACGCGCCGTGCCACGCAATTGCAAAATGATTACAAAGTCGGCGGTGTTCCCGCTTTGGGCATTGCTGGCCGCTTCTATACCGATGGTTCGCTGGCGCAAAGCATGGAGCGTGCGCTGACCATCACGGATTGGCTGGTCTCGGAAGTCAAACGAGGCCGCTGAGCCCTGATTGTGTCGGACCCGGTGACCGCAAAGGCGAGCGACCTGCTCGCCTTTTTTCTTGGGGAGCACAGGGTTTCACATCGGCGGGGATTCTGCGAACAGGTATCATCGACCTCCCCATGAGCTCCTTATCCCACGCCGCGCCTGCCGTCGGCATCCACATCAGCGACATCGAAGCGGCCATCAATTACTGGCGGGCCAAAAGCCCCTCTCCTGATGGGATCACGCTGGCCGCGCCGCTGCGAGCTTTAGGCGAGGTGTATGCCCTGCTCGTGTATTACAAGCAAGATCGAGCGAGCGAGTATTCCATGCCTGTAAAAGCCTTGGAAGCTTGGCTGACTTGGTATGCGAGCACGCCAGATACGCCCTGCATTGCTATTTGCTCCACCAGCCAAGGCGATAACGAATGCAAAGGCTGCGGACGCAGCTTCGATGAAGTGCAGCATTGGCCAGAGATGAGCCCTGCTGCCAAGCGCAACACTTGGCGGCGCATCACTGTGGAAGGCATATCCTGGCGTTTCAACCGCTATGCCGAGCGTGCGGCGGAAAAACGCCAAGCGGCGGAGCAGGCCGCACGCGATGGCACGCTGCAAGACGCTGCCGTGGCATGATCTCCCTATGATTGACGCTGTCGTCCTTTTCTTCATCCTGGGCGTGATTGCGCGCCTTGGGAAAAGTGACTTGAAGTTGCCGCAAGCACTGTATGAGGCTTTGTCGGTTTATTTGCTGCTCGCCATTGGCCTGAAGGGCGGCATCGAGTTGCACAAGCAAAGCCTGTCCGCTGTCTTGCCGCAAATTCTGGCTTGTATGGCGCTCGGTGCGCTGATTCCGGTGCTTATGACCCCGCTGCTCAAGCGCATGGGCTTTTCTGGCGTGGACAGCGCCGTGCTCGCCGCGCATTACGGCTCTGTCAGTGTGGTGACCTATGCTGTGGCATCGAGCTATTTGCAACGTCAGGGCGTAACCTTCGAGGCGCACGCTGCGCTTTGGGTGGCAGTGATGGAAGCGCCGGGCATTGTCGCGGGTGTGTTTTTAGCGCGGCGTGAATTGAATCGCGCGAAGGCGCAGGAAGGCAAAACGCGCGAGGCCAAAAGTAATTGGCGCGAGCTGGCGCATGAGGTCTTGTTCGGTAAGTCCGTGCTGCTGTTGGCGGGCGGGCTGGCGATCGGTGCGGTCATGGGTGAGGCCGGTCTGAAGCCAATTGCACCGCTGTTCACGGATCTGTTTAAAGGCGTTTTAGCGCTCTTCTTGCTCGAGCTGGGCCTGGTTGCAGGCGCGCAAATGCCAGAAGTGAAGCGTTATGGTTTGCGCCTGCTGGCTGTGGGGATTGTTTCGCCGCTCGTTTTATCGTTGATGGGAGCCGCGGTTGGCAAGATGCTTGGCCTATCGGCCGGCGGCATAGCGATTTTGGCAACACTAGCCGCTAGCGCGAGCTACATTGCCGCGCCGACTGCCATGCGGATGGCTGTGCCGCAAGGCAATGCCGGGCTCTCCATTGCCGCGGCTTTGGGCATCAGTTTCCCGTTCAACATCGTCGTCGGCGTGCCTCTGTACACCTGGTTCGCCAAGCTAATTGCGTGAGCCCAGTATGGACAAACACCCGAAAAAACTCCTCGTTATCTTCGCCGAAGCCGCGCTGGAAAAGCGTCTGGTGCAAGATGCTCAGCGCTTTGGCGCGCACGGCTACACGATCTGCGATGTGCGCGGCGGCTCGGATCGCGGTATGCGCGCCGGTAGTTGGGACAATGACCGCACCATTGAGATGAAAACTATCTGTAGCGCGGATGTGGCCGATGCGTTGGCGGCGCACTTGCTCGCGGAATATGCCGAGGACTTCGGGCTCACGCTGTACTTCGCGGATGTACAGGTGCTGAGAAGCGAAAAGTTTTAAGCTATAAAATAGATAGCATTTTACTCAATGCTGATAAAGCCTAGGCGTTGATTTCTATAGATTATTGGATTAAAAGGTCATGTCCATGCAACTTTACTTTGCCCCCGGTGCATGCTCTTTCGTCCCCCATGTCTTGCTTGAAGCGGCGGCGGCAAGCTTTGAGCCGAAAATGGTCAAGCTGCATAAAGGTGAGCAGTATGGCGCTGAATACAAAGCGCTGAATCCTCGCAGTCAAGTGCCGGTGTTGGTGGCTGATGGGCAGGTCATCACTCAGATCGTCGCGATGACTATCTACATTGCAGACAGCTTTGCGCAGGCGCAATTTCTACCTGCTGCGCCAGCGGCCAAAGCCAAGCTTCTCGAAACCTTGGCTTGGCTCAATAACACCGTGCATCCAACATTTACGCATGTTTTCATGCCAGCGAAGTTCAGCGCCGATGCTGCCGCGCAAGCGAGCATCAAAGCGTTCAATGTGGCGCTGTTTGCAGAGCGGCTGGCAGAGCTGGATGCGATTGTTGCCAAAGCCCATGCATCGGGCGGGCAATACATCGCTGCGCAATGGGGGCATGACCACCTGAGCGCGCTGGACGCATACACGCTCACCGTCAATCGATGGGGTTCCATCGCTGGCATCGACCCCACGCAGTTCAAGCATTCTTGGGCGCATATCCAGGGCTTGGCGGCGCATCCTGCCGTGGCGCGGGTGATAGAGCGCGAGCGGCTTCAGCTCAACATGATGGTTCCTGCCTAAGCTTTGCCCCGGATTGACGTCGATTTCCCCAACAAGCTTTCCATCTAATCTACGGTCAACACGGCGATCTTGTTGCTATTAATTAAGTAGCATATCGCGCATATTCTGTAAGATCAAAACACCAATAGTGATCTGATTGCTGCCGAAAAACCTCCAAACGACGCTGTGAACCTGCCTACAATCTCCCCATGCAACTCAGCCCTGCGCAACTTTCCCAGCATTTGCAAAAAGGCCTCAAAAGCCTCTACACCTTGCATGGCGATGAGGCTTTGCTGATTCAAGAGGCGGCGGATGCGATTCGCGCTGAGGCGCGCAATCAAGGCTTCACCGAGCGCGTGGTGCACACCGTTGCAGGCGCACATTTTGATTGGAGCGAGGTGCTCGCCTCTGGCGGCTCCATGAGCTTGTTTGGCGACAAGCAGATGGTTGAGGTGCGCATCCCTAGCGGCAAGCCTGGGAAGGAAGGCAGCCCTGCGATTCAGCAGATCGCCGAGAGCGCCAAAGGCAATGACGATGTGCTCACGATCTTTGTGCTTCCTAAGCTCGACAAGATGAGCAAGACGGGCGCGTGGTTCAGCGCTTTAGACAGTTTCGGTGTGACGATCGAAGTGCAAGAGATTGACCGCCGCGCGCTGGCGCCGTGGCTCACGCAGCGCTTGGCGCAAGTCGGCCTGCGCGTGAAAGGCGGCGAAGAAGGCGAGCGAACGCTCAAATTCTTTGCAGACCGCGTGGAAGGCAATTTGCTTGCGGCGCACCAAGAAATCCAAAAACTCTCACTCTTGCATCCGACCAGTAGCGATTTGCCCAAAGAGCTGAGCTTCGAGCAGATCGAAGCCGCAGTGCTTAACGTGGCGCGTTACGACGTTTTCAAGTTGTCAGAAGCCGTGCTTGCAGGCAACCTCGCGCGCGCACAGCGGATGCTTGATGGCCTGCAAGCCGAAGGCGAAGCTGAAGTACTGGTGCACTGGGCGCTGTCCGAAGACATCCGCAATCTGCACCGTGTGCGCAGCCTGATGGACGAAGGCAAACCGCTGCCCATGGCGCTGCAAGAAGCGCGGGTCTGGGGCATCAAGCAAAAACTCTACGAACGCCTCCTGCCGCGCATCAGCAGCCTAGACGCCAGCAACCTTCTACACGCCGCGCATCAGGTGGACGGCATCGTCAAAGGCTTGAAAAGCCCCGGCTGGCCAACGAATAGCTGGGTAGCGCTGCAGCAGCTCGCCGGCATGGTCGCGAAGGTGGCGGCTTAAGCTCACATGTGCTGCGCAATGCGTTAGCCAGCTAGGGCGGTATGCCCGTTGCCGTCACGCCGCAGCCCACTTGGAATGTCAGCGTGGAGTTGGAGGGGAAGCTGTTGATGGGGATGCCGCCGCCTTGCAAGTCGCCGATAGTGACGCTGGCTGCGGGCACCGACGCGGCGCAGGTGGTATTGATCGCTACGGTGCAGGTGACGGCGCTGCAGCTCAAGCCCGAGGCGGGAAGATCGCGCAACAGGCTACCGTTGGCAGGAGCGGGGCCGCTGTTGCTGATCGTGATCGTGTAAGTCACGGTGGTGCCTGCGGTGATCGTGCCCGTGGGGGTGCTGGCTTTGCTGATGGACAAGCCCGCGCACTGGATGCCGGGGAAGATGAGCTGAGGTGCGGTTTGACCTGTCAAACCGGCACTGCCGTCGGTTGCGCCGTTGCGGGGGAATTCGGCGAGGGCGGAGGATGTCGTGGTGCCGCCCGTGCCTGCACTGGCCGCTTGCAAGCCACCCGCACCGAACACGGCGATGATGCCGCCACCGCCACCGCCGCCTGGGCCTTCCGCCTCAGGGCCGCCGATGAGCTGGTCGCCCCCATTGCCGCCATTGGCCCGCATGTTGCCCACGCTGCCGCTGCTGGCACGCAAGATGATGCTGCCGCCCGCGCCGCCGCCCCCCGGGGCGTCGTTGTGGCTGCCCAAAGTATTCGGCGCGGTGTTGCCATTGGCGAGCACAGCACCCGTGCCGGCCAGAGTATTGGTCTCGATAAAGACAATGCCACCGCCTGGCGCGCCTGTGCCGCTGAGAGTGCCTGAGTTGACGGCTCCTGCCCCGCCGCCGCCGCCGAAGAACGCGCGATTGGGCAAATCTTGCGCCAAGGGTCTGCCGCCCCAGCCGCCCACCGCTTGGCGGCGATTGCCATTCCATGTTGTTATACCGGGGCCTGAAATCGTTGCATCCAAGTTGGCCAAGGAATACGTGTAGCCTCCTCGTCCACCGCCCCCATGCGCCGTCAAGACATTTCCGTTGGCTCGGTAGCCCGGATCAGACGTCCAAGCGGCACTGCCTGTCACCGTATTGGGCATGCTGCCTTGGCCGCACCAAACGAAGGAGGTACCGATAGACAGCGTGTAAGTGGCTGTGCCTACGGTGCAATAAGGCGTCAGGCTGGCGGCTGCATTCGCGCCGCCGCCGCCGCCGCCGTTGTGAGAGCCGCCGCCACCGCCACCGTTGGCGGGCGCACCGATATCGAAATTGCCGCCGGGGTTGGAATACGGCAAAAGGATGGTGCCAAATGTTCCGCCTGCGCCACTGGCAATGCCTTCGCCCTTCGCTCCGCCGGCCGGGTTGGCGTCTGATGTAAAAAACAGATTGGTGAAACCACCGGAGGCGCGGTCTAGGTTGTCCTGGGGCGCGCCTCGAAAGCCCAAGCCAGAAGTGGTGATCGTGCCGTTGACCGTGAGCGTGTTTTGCACGCGCATGGCCAGCACGCCACCGGTGTCGCCATTCCAAGCATTGGTGATAACGGTCGCGGTTGCACCAATGGTAAGGCTTGCGTATTGCGGCACACGGATGACCTGCGCCCCTGTGCTGTAGCTTCGCTTGATCGCACCAGCTGTGCAACTGGAGCCGCCATCGAGCGGAGCCAGTCCTATATCACTTCCGGAAACGGAGCGTACCGATTGAAATTCATAGTTGCCGGCATTGCCATAGGCAGTGATGTTGCCATAGGTGGGGGTGTCGGTGGTGTTGATGCTCGCACCACGGGCTTGGTAAATCAAGATCACATCGCCTGCGGCCAATGCGCCGCCGCCGGTGGCCTCACCGCTGATTAACGCGGCAATACTGGCCACGGTGATCGTGCTCGCGCCAGCGCTCACCGCCGCGGTGAGCGTGGTGAATTGGTTGATAACGGTGTTGATTGTGGCAATCGTACGGGTGCCGTTTTTACCGGGCGAATTGGCCCAAGCTGTTTGAGCGAGTGAACAGCACATCAGCACAGCCAGCAGCCATTTGCAGAGGGTGCTCAATGGCTGTATGGGTCGGGAGTCAGTCATATGCTGGGGCAGGTAACATGACCCAAAGTATAAAGAATAGCCACCGATTTTCCATTGCTGCGCTGCGTGAATGCGCATGCTAGCGTCATACGCGGCGGCAAGCGTGAGAAAATCCTGTCTATGAACGCGATCTCCACCCCCGAACTTATGCAATCCTTGGGCGCGCAGGCGCGCCGCGCTGCGTTTGAGATGGCGCGTGCGCCGGCGGTGCAGAAGAATGCGGCTTTGAAGCGGCTGGCGGCGCTGCTGCGCTCAAGCGTTGACGCGCTTCAGATTGACAACGCGAAGGATTTGGAGCGCGCCGTCGCCGCTGGCTTGTCTGCGCCAATGGTGGATCGCTTGAAGCTCACCCCCAAAGTCATCGAGACATGCGCACAAGGCTGCGAGCAGCTGGCCGCCATGGCCGACATCATTGGCGAGATTTCGGGCATGCGCCAGATGGAGAGCGGCATCCGCGTGGGGCAGATGCGCGTGCCCATTGGCGTGTTTGGCATGATTTACGAGAGCCGCCCGAATGTGACGATTGAGGCGGCCTCGCTGTCCATCAAGAGCGGCAACGCCTGCATTTTGCGCGGTGGCTCTGAAGCGATTGAATCCAACCGCGCCTTAGCCGCTTTGGTGCGCCAGGCGCTGCGCGAGAGCGGCCTGCCCGAAGACGGCGTGCAACTCGTGCCCACGACAGACCGCGAAGCCGTGGGCCAACTGATCACGCTGCCGCAGTTTGTCGATGTGATCATTCCACGCGGCGGTAAGGGGCTGATTGAGCGCATCTCGCGCGATGCGAAAGTGCCGGTGATCAAACACCTCGATGGCAATTGCCATGTGTATGTGGACGATCCTTGCGATATCGAGATGGCGGTGCGCGTGGCCGATAACGCGAAGACGAATAAATACTCGCCTTGCAATGCGGCTGAAGGCTTGCTGGTGGCGCGCGGCGTGGCTGCAGAGTTTCTACCGAAAATCGCCGCGATCTACGCGGCCAAAGGTGTGGAAATGCGCTGTGATTCAGAGGTTTTTGAGCTTTTAGCCCATATAAAACCTGCGCACAATGCTATTGATTCAGTAGCAACTGGTGGGGCTTCTGGCGCATCCCCCATCGCCGCCCAACTCGCCCACGCGAGCGAGCAAGATTGGTTTGAGGAATACCTCGCCCCCATCATCAGCATCAAGATCGTGGCCGGGCTGGACGAAGCGATTGCGCACATCAACCCCTTA
>JANPAK010000442.1:0-2261 GCA_031429925.1 Variovorax sp. | reverse complement strand
AAGAAGCTTGAGAATCCTTGGCGCAAACACGGCAACATTCCCCTTTGAGACTGAGTATGTCTAAGCCTCAAGACATCCTCAAGCGTTTTGATCTTCGCCAAGATCAAGCCAGCACCGAAGAGATTGACGCATCGCTGCGAGCGGGCGCGCGAGCGGGAGGCACGAATCTCTGGGTTTTGTTTTTTGCCATCCTGATCGCGTCTGTTGGCCTGAACGTGAACTCCACAGCGGTGATCATCGGCGCCATGCTGATTTCGCCATTGATGGCGCCGATTGTTGGTGTGGGCTATGGTGCCGCCATCTCCGACATCAGTTTGATGCGCTCCAGTGCACTCACGCTCCTGGGCTTCACTTTGGTGAGTTTGGTCACGTCCATCATCTATTTCACGCTAAGTCCGTTGGATGAGCCAGGCAGTGAGCTCTTGGCGCGCACAACGCCCAACTTGTGGGACGTGTTGATTGCTGCATTCGGTGGCGCTGCGGGCATGGTGGCTGCGACCCGTCGTTCGTTCACCAATATCGCTCCCGGCGTGGCTATCGCAACGGCTCTCATGCCGCCGCTATGTACGGTGGGGTTTGGCATCGCGCATCAGCGCTGGGACATGGTCCTCGGCGCCTCCTATCTTTTTCTGATCAACAGTGTCTTTATCGCGAGTGCGACGTTACTTGTGGGAAAAATCCTGCGCTTGCCCAAACACCAAGAGCTTGACGACAGCACGCTACGCATGCATCGTTGGGTCATTTCGTTGTGTTTGCTGGTTGTGGTGGCGCCCAGCGTGTGGCTGGGCTATCAGTTTGTGCAGCAAGAGATCTTTAGGTCAGCTGCCACTTCTGCGGTCAAAACGCTCATGCAAACCGATCGGGCGGTGGTGCAGCGAGAGATCCAGGTCAATGAACGACGAATCAATCTCGTGGTTGTTGGTCTCGTGGACGAAGAGGCATTAAAAGGTCGGGCATTGCAGGCGCTTGCACAACGCGGTATCACGCGAGCTGAGGTTTTGGTGTTGAGGCCCGACTCGACGGGCTGGGATGAGCAACGCGACCGCGGCAGTGCCCGTGACGATGCGATCCGTTTGTTGATAGGGCGTATTGACGATCAACAGCAACAGATCACGGAGTTACAGAGCCAACTTTCAGCACTAAGTCATGGTCATGCTAAAAATGCTCACGCAACGACGCCGATCCCTTCGGCATCCTCCAAAAAGGAAAAATAATGTTTAAGAAAATTCTGATTGCCAACCGTGGCGAAATTGCCTGCCGCGTGATAGCGACAGCTAAAAAGATGGGTATCGCCACCGTCGCGGTGTACTCCGAAGCAGACAAAGAGGCGCGGCATGTGCAGCTGGCGGATGAAGCCGTGTTGCTTGGCGCTGCGCCTTCGCGCGAGAGCTATTTGGTCGCCGAGAAGATCATTGCAGCAGCCAAACAAACCGGTGCGCAAGCGATTCATCCCGGCTATGGCTTCCTATCAGAGAATGAAGCCTTTGCAAAGCGCTGCGAAGAAGAGGGCATCGTCTTCATTGGCCCCAAGCACTATTCGATTGCCGCCATGGGTGACAAGATTGCTTCTAAGAAGCTCGCGACTGAGGCCAAGGTCAATTGCATCCCAGGCTACAACGATGCCATTGAATCGGCTGAGGAGGCCGCACAGATTGCTAAGGGCATTGGCTACCCCGTCATGATCAAAGCCAGCGCGGGAGGTGGTGGCAAAGGGCTGAGGGTGGCCTACAACGACAAAGAGGCCTTTGAGGGCTTCACGAGCTGCCGCAATGAGGCCCGCAACAGCTTTGGCGATGATCGCGTGTTCATTGAAAAATTTGTGCAGGAGCCGCGCCATATTGAAATTCAGGTGTTGGGTGATGCACATGGCAATGTGATTTATTTGAATGAGCGTGAATGCTCGATTCAGCGCCGCCATCAGAAGGTGATTGAAGAAGCGCCGTCGCCTTTCATCACGGAGGCCACACGAAAGGCTATGGGCGAGCAAGCGGTGGCGCTGGCCAAGGCGGTGAATTACCAAAGCGCGGGCACGGTCGAGTTTGTCGTGGGCAAGGACCAGGATTTTTACTTCTTGGAGATGAACACGCGTTTGCAAGTGGAGCATCCGGTGACGGAATGCATCACCGGGCTGGATTTGGTGGAGCTGATGATTCGCGTGGCGGCTGGTGAGAAGCTGCCTCTGGCGCAGAAGGATGTGCAGCGAAATGGCTGGGCGATGGAGTGCCGCATCAATGCTGAAGATCCGTTTCGAAACTTCCTTC
>JANPAK010000441.1:0-1742 GCA_031429925.1 Variovorax sp. | reverse complement strand
TGTTCGGGCCCGGCGCAGAGTTTCCCTATGCGCCAGAGCGCAAATACACGCCTTGCGATGCATCCAAGGAACAGCTTTTTACACTGCGCGATCATTTGGGGTTTAGCCGCAATGTGATTGTCCAAGCCACTTGCCATGGCGCGGACAATCGCGCGTTGGTCGATGCCTGCCGAGCCGCTGGCGGAAAAGCACGTGGCGTGGCCACCGTGAAGCGCAGTGTGACGGATCAGGAGCTGCAAGATTTGCATGCGGCGGGAGTGCGCGGAGTGCGGTTTAATTTTGTTAAACGCCTCGTCGATTTCACCCCCAAAGAGGAGTTGTTGGAAATTGCCAACCGGATCAAGCCGCTCGGCTGGCATGTGGTGATTTATTTTGAAGCCGTCGATTTGCCTGAGCTGTGGGATTTCTTTACAGCGCTTCCTACCACGGTTGTTGTTGACCATATGGGGCGACCTGATGTGAGCAAACCGGTGGATGGGCCAGAATTCGCGCTGTTCATGAAATTCATGCATGAGCATGAGAATGTTTGGAGCAAGGTGAGTTGCCCGGAGCGTTTGAGCGTCAATGGTCCAAAAGCCATCCATGGCGAGCAAAACGCTTATCAAGATGTGATTCCCTTCGCGCGGCAAGTGGTTGAAACCTTCCCAGATCGCGTGCTCTGGGGCACAGATTGGCCACACCCGAACCTCAAAGACCACATGCCAGATGACGGCCTGCTCGTGGATTTCATCCCGCACATCGCCCGTACGGCGCAGCTGCAGCAGATGCTTTTGGTCGATAACCCGATGCGCCTTTATTGGCCCGAGGAAAAATAGTATGTCGTTAGATAAACCCTACAAAGACGTGCCCGGCACGATCATTTTTGACGCCGAGCAAAGCCGAAAAGGCTATTGGCTGAATCAGTTTTGCATGAGCCTCATGAAGCCAGAGAACCGCAACCGCTTCAAAGCCAATGAACGAGCTTATCTGGACGAATGGGCGATGACCGAAGAACAAAAGCTGGCGGTGCTCGCACGCGATCTGAACTGGTGCATGCGCACCGGCGGCAACATCTACTTTTTGGCCAAAATTGGCTCCACAGATGGCAAGAGTTTCCAGCAAATGGCTGGCTCGATGACGGGTATGACGGAAGAGGAGTACCGCAACATGATGATCAAAGGCGGTCGAAGCGTCGAAGGCAATCGATACATTGGTGAAGATGGTGATGCCCAGGCGCATCACCAACCTCAAGGCGCTACAGGCAAACAAGGAAACGCATAATGGCTCACATCACCGCTTCGGTCTACACGTCCCATGTGCCCGCCATTGGCGCCGCCATGGATTTGGGCAAAACCCACGAAGAATATTGGAGGCCCTTGTTTGCGGGTTATGACTACTCCAAACAATGGTTGAAGGATAACAAGCCCGACGTGATCTTCTTGGTCTTTAACGATCACGCTACAGCCTTCAGCTCGGACTTCATTCCGACTTTTGCGATCGGCACGGCCGAGCGTTACGAGATCGCCGACGAAGGCTGGGGCCCTCGCCCTGTGCCACCTGTGATTGGGCATCCGGAACTGGCTGCGCACATCGCGCAGAGCGTCATTCAGCAGGACTTTGATCTGACGATTGTCAACAAGATGGATGTGGATCATGGCTTGTCTGTGCCGCTGTCATTGATGTGTGGCGCGCTCGATCCCAAGACGCAAGCATGGCCATGCCCGGTGATCCCATTTGCCGTCAACGTTGTGCAGTATCCTGTG
>JANPAK010000440.1:0-2584 GCA_031429925.1 Variovorax sp. | reverse complement strand
CAAACATCCCTTTTTCTTCTAAGCGGGCATGCATCCTTTTACCGAAAGGGCCATCAACGATCCTGTCGGCGATCGCCTCGTTTTCAAACATAAAAGGAAAATCAAAAATAGCAAACTCTTTCACCTGGCTGGCCAAAATGCCCGAGTTCATCACGGTCATTTCAATGGTTCCGCCTTGCACGCCGCTCACGTGAAACTGATCATTGCCTAGCTGAGCGCCGGGAAACAGATTGACCTTGATCCTGCCTCTGGATTTCGTCTCCACAATCTCCTTAAATTTTTCCATCCCTAAGGTGATGGGGTGGCCCACCGGGTTTTGCGTGCCGAACTTGAGCGTACGCTCTTTGTAGTCCTGCGCCGTAGCCAAGCCAGCAGCCACCAAAACCATCGCAGCGATTGCGCTCTTGACGAATACACGTTTCATAACAGTCTCCAAATGATCAAAAACAAGTACGCAACTTCAGGGAGGATGCGGCGTGGCGTACGGTTCACGCCGCATCCAAAAAATCAACCACCCAAAAACTTCGCAGGCCACATCACAATCTGCGGGAAAATAACCATTAGAAAGAGTACCGCTATCTGCGCAAGCATGAATGGCATCACGCCACGCGTGACTTTGTCCATGCTGATCTTGCCCACACCAGCCACCGTGTTCAGCACGGTACCCACGGGAGGCGTGATCAAACCGATCGCGTTGTTGATGATGAAAAGAACTCCAAAATAAACGGGGTCAATCCCGGCTGCCTTGACCACCGGCATCAGAACGGGGGTCAAGATCAGAATCGTGGGAGTCATGTCCATCGCTGTGCCCACAACGATCACGATCACCATGATGGCAAACATCAACAGGCGTGGACTATCCAACAATGGCTGCAGTAATTGCGTCAGTTGGGCAGGCAGCTGGGCCACCGTGATCATCCAAGCCGAAACCATAGCCGCTGCCACCAGAAACATCACCACGGCCGTCGTTTTGGCTGCGCTGATCATGATCGGCATCACGTGCTTCAACTTAATCTCGCCATACACGAACATGGAGACCAGCATGGCATAGACGGCGGCGACCACGGCAGACTCTGTCGGCGTGAAGACGCCAAACTTCAAACCCCCGACGACAATCACCGGCAGCACGAGCGCCCAGCTTGCACCTTTAAGCGCCTGCCACACTTCTGCGCGACTCTGACGCGGCGGCGGGGTCACCTTCTCCGTGCGCACCAGCCACCACCAAGTCATCCATAACGCCGCACCAAGCAAAATGCCAGGCACGATACCCGCCAGAAATAGTTTAGAGATCGAGACGTTAGCTGCCACGCCAAAGATGATGAAGGCAATGCTTGGAGGAATGACAGGCGCAATGATGCTGGCAGAAGCGAGCAAGCCCGCCGAACGTGCCGGATCGTGCCCCGCTCGGATCATCATCGGCAGCAGCAGGGCCGACAGCGCGGCGGCATCGGCCACAGCTGAACCTGAGAGCGCTGCCATGATACAGGCGGCAATGATCGCCACATAGCCCAAGCCACCCGGCACATGGCCCACAAGACTCATCGCAAAACCGACGATCCGCTTGGATAAGCCGCCCGCATTCATGATTTCACCCGCCAGCATGAAGAAGGGCACAGCCAGCAGAGGAAAGCTATTTGCACCCTCCATCACGTTCTGCGCCAAGATTTGTGAATCCCACATGCCCATGTGCCACATCAAGGCAGCGCCGGAAAAAAGCAGCGAAAAAGCAATCGGCATGCCTAGCGCCATGGCGCCCAGCAAAGCAACGAGGAAAATAGCAATCGTCATGTCAAGTTCGCCTGTTTTTTATTTATGTCCGCCATGAGGCACCTCTTCCGACTCGCGCACAGCCATCAGTTCTTCTTCACTCATTTTTCCTGAAAGAAGGCGGTAGAGATCACGCGCGATGATCAAGCCGCCAAGCACTGAAAACATCAAACCGGTGGCGAAAAAGAAGGCCATCGACACTTCCATGGCTGCGCTGGTGGAGCTGGCATTGATCTTGACCTGCTCCCAAGCCCCCTTGAACAAGACGCCGCACAGCCCCAGCATGGTGAGGTAGCTCAACGCCAGGCAGATCTTTTTGCCACGCAAACCCAGCCGGCTGATCAGCATATCGGTACCTAGATGGCCGCGATCCTTCAAAGCCACCACGGCGCCCATGAAGGTCATCCAGACAAACAGCCAACGCGACAACTCTTCGCTGATGGCGATACCAGAGTTAAATGCGTAACGCAGCACAACATTGCCAAACACCATGATCACCATGAGCGCCATGAACAATGCCATGCACCATTCCAAAAGCTTGCAATATCGGGCGATCATTTTGTCGAGCATTCGGTGGCCTTTTGCGTTGTACTTATCACCAACGGGTGCGGGTGATACGACGATTTGTAAATTGTACTAACTGGTTACTTTAAATCGTAGCCGGGTTAACACTAGGTTTCTCTGCTTTTACAGTTGGTTCTGTAGCCAACTGATATCAAGCTTTAGCATACAGGACGCCTTCAAACTGCATGGCATCAATATCTGCTTCGGAAAAGCCCAGTCCTTGAGCGATCTCACGATTGTGTTGACCCAACAG
>JANPAK010000439.1:0-14733 GCA_031429925.1 Variovorax sp. | reverse complement strand
CGACATGACAACAGAATGAGAAAAGACAACTATCTTTTGATAGCAGGTTTTCCAGTTTTTATTTGGGGTGGCTGATGGGGCTCGAACCCACGACAACAGGAATCACAATCCTGGACTCTACCAACTGAGCTACAGCCACCGTACAGGCGAGATTATAGCCTCAGCTGCCTGCAACAGCAGGGCAAACCCCTGTGGCTTACTGTGTCGCAGTCGAGCCGTCGTCTTTCTTGGCAACCGGCTTGGTGACCTTAATTTCGGCTTTGTACCGGGCTTTGAGAGATTCGTAGTAAGCAAAGGCCTCCGCGCCAGTCCACCAAGTCGTGACTTGTTGGCGGTCTTGTGCGACGTTAGTCGCCTTCACATCGCGCTCCAGCACTTTATTCACGCGGATCACTGCATAGCCTTGAACGCCTAAATCCACGCCGATAATGCCGGGCAGCTTGCTGCTATCCACCCTCAGCGCAGCTTCAATCACTGGCCCGGGCAGGCGCTGAGACTGTTCGCGAGAAACGATGATCGCTTCGGGCAGCGTGGCGCTCGAAGGGTTTGCTTGCCACGCGGCGAGCTTTGCTAAGCCCTCTTTCTTGGCCAATTCTGCGCCCTGTTGGGCGAGCACACGCTCGCGTACGCGGTCTTTGACTTCGGCGAGAGGTTGCGTGCGAGCAGGCGTGTGCTGAACAATGCGGCCGGAAACGAGTTGATTCGTCCCGGTCTCGACGGCCTCAGTGTTGCGTTTCTTCTCTACCGCATCGATAGAAAACAGGGCGTTGAGGAAGCGAGCGTTGGCCAGTGGTCCCGTGACGCTGAGGCCGGGTGTGCGCTGAATGTTGGCGATGGTCTTGACTTGCAGACCTAACCGATCGGCCGCGGGCTTCAAGCTATCTGCTTGTTCATAAACTGCGTTGGTAAAGCCTTCGGCTAGCTCGGCAAATTTTTTCTGCGCTTGCTGCTTCATCAGCGTCTCTTCAATCTCTGGCTTCATTTCCTCAAAGGTTTTTTGCTTGGGTGCTTTGATATCGGTGAGGCGGATGATGTGATAGCCGAAATCGGTTTCCACGACTGGGCTGATCTCGCCTTTTTTCATGCTGAACGTCGCGTCTGAAAACGGCTTGACCATCGCTTCGCGGTTAAAGAAATCGAGGTCGCCGCCGTTGGCCGCTGAGCCGGGATCTTGAGAGTTTTTCTTAGCCACCTCTGCAAAACTATCGGGTGACTTTTTCACGTCTGCGAGCAGGGCGTCGGCCTTCGCTTTCGCAGCGCTTCGCTGCGCAGCAGGCGAACTCTTCGGCGCATTGATCAAGATATGACTCGCCCGGCGTTCTTCTTGGCCTGACAAACGCGATGCATTCTGATCGAAGTACGCTTTGACGTCTTCTGCCTTCAGCGTGATGCCTTTCTTGGCAGCATCTAAATCGAGCATAAGATACTCGATGCTGGCAGACTCAGGCGCTTGAAACAACTGCGGGTTAGCTTTGTAAAACTGCTCGAGTTGTTCGTCTGTGGGGCTCACTTTGGCGGCAAACTCAGCAGTCGTGAAGCGCTGCACCTGAGCTTCACGGCGTTCAAAGTAAATGCCTAGACTTTGATCCACCAGAGCGCCAGCATTTAAACCTGTTGCGTTGATGCCGTTAAGCACCTGACGCATCGACAGGTCTTGGCGCACACGCGCCTCAAAACCTTCGGGACTGAGGCCTTGCGCACCGACCAGTTGCTTGTAGCGTTCAACATCCAGTGATCCGTCTGGTTTGCGTAGCGCCGCGATGCTTGGGTTCTCGCTCAAATCGCGAGCCAAGCGCTGATCGCTGGTGCTGAGGTGGAGCTTGGTGGCGGCCGCGGCGATGACACGCTCTCTCACCAGGCGCTCAAGGGTCGCATACTTTGCCTCGGGTGAATCCAGCAGCTTGGGATCCAAGTTGGGCATCGATTGGCGCAGACGGTCAACTTCAGTTTTGTGAGCAGCATCCCACTCAGGTTGCCCAATCTTTTGCCCATCGACCATGGCAACGGTGGCGCCCTTGTCATTGAAGCGGTTGTAGCCATCAATACCCACTAAGGCAAAGGCGGGAAAAATCAGAATAAACAGCAGCAGCTGCATGATCCTGGTGTGCTTGCGGACGAAATCAAACATGGGGCTGAGGCTTCAAAAACAATGAATCAAAAAAAGCAAAAAGGCGAACCTGCCGTTCGCCCTTGCTCAATGCGGTTTGTGGTGGGTGATGACGGGCTCGAACCGCCGACCTACGCCTTGTAAGGGCGCCGCTCTACCAACTGAGCTAATCACACCACCGAAACTAATGCTTGGTTCAACTTTAGTTCAGCGCTTCCTTGAGCGCTTTACCGGGGCGGAACTTAGGCACGCGGGCAGCTTTGATTTTAATCGCAGCGCCGGTGCGCGGGTTGCGGCCAGCACGGGCTGCGCGCTTTCCGACAGCAAATGTGCCAAAACCGACGATGGAGACGGAGCCGCCTTTCTTTAAGGTGGTCTTGACAGCACCGAGAGTGGCTTCAAGCGCACGCGTTGCTGCGGCTTTGGAAATGTCAGCCTGTTTGGCGATGTGTTCGATGAGATCTGTCTTGTTCATTTTGGCTCCTCAGGAAAAAGCAATGGGCGCAATACCAGATGAGTGGGTGCGCGTGTTTGAATCGACACCCTTACAAGTTTGCGTGGTGCTTCATGGAATTCTATGCGTAATCTTTGCATCTGAACTGCCAAGTTGATGGCAAATTAATGCTGTTGACCGTTTTCCCGATACCCAAACGAACCGCGCCAGCACTCAGTTTGACAAATATTGCGGCATAAAACCCACTTACACCCGTGCAGTTGCAAAAACCGCTTGACGCGCACAAGCCGCAAGGCTTAAGCGTTTCCAAAAGGGGTGGCTGCTCGACGCAGCCGAGCTTAGATCGCATCAGCGATAGCTTTGCCCAAATCCTGCGTGCTGGCGCGGCCACCCATGTCTCGCGTTAACGGCGCATGGCTGCCGGGCTGCATCACTTTTTCGATCGTGGCGATGATCGCGTCGTGCGCAGCTTTGTAGCCTAAATGCTCGAGCATCATCGCGCCAGCCCAGATTTGACCAATCGGGTTGGCGATATTGTGGCCAGCTATGTCTGGCGCAGAACCATGCACGGGCTCAAACAGCGAGGGAAACTTCTTCATGGGGTTCAAGTTGGCGCTCGGTGCGATACCAATCGTGCCCGTGCAGGCCGGGCCCAAATCTGAGAGGATGTCGCCAAACAGATTGCTGGCCACGACCACATCAAAGAAGCTGGGCCGCTGCACGAAATGGGCGGTGAGGATGTCGATGTGGAACTTATCGACATCGAGGCTAGGGTAGCCTTTGGTCATTTCCACTACGCGCTCATCCCAGTAAGGCATGGAAATCGAAATACCATTGGACTTGGTGGCGCTGGTCAAATGCTTTTTCGGGCGCGATTGGGCCAGCTCGAAGGCAAATTTCAGAACGCGATCCACGCCGATCCGGGTGAACACTGACTCTTGCAAGACAAATTCACGTTCTGTGCCGCCAAACATGCGCCCACCGACGCTCGAGTATTCGCCTTCGGTGTTTTCACGCACGATATAAAAATCAATCTCACCCGCCTTATACGGCGAGCCATCGCGCTTGACCACCGGTGCAATGATGCCGGGCATGAGTTTGGCAGGCCGCAAATTGATGTATTGATCAAACTCGCGGCGAAACAAGAGCAGCGACCCCCACAGTGAGATGTGATCAGGAATTTTGTCGGGCCAGCCGACTGCGCCAAAGAAAATGGAATCATGGCCACCGATTTGATCTTTCCAGTTGTCAGGCAGCATTTTTCCGTGCTTCTCGCAGTAGTTCCAGCTGGAAAAATCGAAATGGTCGAATTTCAAATCAATGCCGAACTTGGTGGCCGCTGCTTCGAGCACGCGAATGCCCTCTGGCATCACTTCGGTTCCAATGCCGTCGCCGGCAATCACTGCAATACGGTGTTGTGTCATGGGATTCTTTCTGGAATTAGGAGGAGAAAAAGGGAATGGCTTCGATCAGCAGTTCGCTGGGTGCTTCTTCGGCGATGTAGTGGCCGCAGCTAAGGGCGCGCCCGGAAACCTGGGTTGCGCTCTCGCGCCATAGCTTGAGCACATCGAAGTTCGCACCGACGACGCCATGCTCGCCCCAAAGCACGCGAACCGGCAATTCGAGCTTCTTGCTTGCGGCCAGGTCGGCGCTGTCGTGCTCCAGATCAATGCCTGCGCTGGCGCGGTAGTCTTCGCAAATGCTGCGCGCGCTGCCGGGGATTTGAATGCAGCGCTCGTATTCTGCAAGTGCTTCGGGTGCAAATGCGGCTAGGCCGGCATGGCGTTTACCCATCACGGAGCGGATGTAGCGCACCGGATCGCTCTCAATCAAGGCTTCGGGCAAGGGTGGCGGCTGGATCAAGAAGAACCAATGCCAGTAGGCAGTAGCAAACGCGCGGCTCGTGTGCTCATACATCGCCAGTGTGGGTGCGATGTCCAGCAGCATCATGCGCTGCACGATAGATGGGTGGTCAGCAGCCAAACGATGCGCGACACGCGCGCCGCGGTCATGGGCGAGGATAGAAAATTGAGAAAAACCGAAATGCTGCATCAGCGCAAGCGCATCTTGCGCCATCTCGCGTTTGCTGAAGGCAGTGTGTTGTGCATCGGAATCAGGGCGACTCGAATCGCCATAGCCGCGCAGATCCATGAGCACGAGCTGGAAGTGCTTGGCCAGCTCGGGCGCAACTTGGTGCCACATTACATGGGATTGCGGATGGCCGTGCAGCAGCAGCAAAGGCGGCATGGCGGATGAAGCGCCCATTGCCGTTCGACCGGCGAGGGTGATGCCCCGGTGTTGCAGGGAAAAGGGCGTGAATCCGTCAAACATGGCTTCATTTTGCGCCACAAGTGATTGAATATTAGGCAATAATGAAGCAATAGATTGCTTCTTTTTTGGAAAGAGTGCGGCGACACAATGGAACGGGCTGACTTAGAACTGGTGCTTAGTATCCGAGATGCGGGCTCGCTTACGGCGGCGGCGGTTCAACTGGGCGTGGCCGCCCCGTCCATGACAAAGCGGCTCGCTGCGCTTGAGACTAAGCTGGGCGTGAAGCTGTTTTACCGCACCACCCGGCGCGTGGCCGCCACGGCCGAGGGCGAGTTGCTCTGTGATCGGGCGACGGGCTTGCTCGCAAGTTTCAGTGAAGCTGAAGAAGCTTTGCGCGATCAGGCGCGCAAGCCTTCTGGGCAAATTAAGTTGGCGGCAACACTTGGTTTTGGCCGTATTTGGTTGGGTGCGGCGCTGGCAGATTTTCAAATCTTGCATCCGCAAGTGCACATTGATTTACAGCTCACGGAGAAGCTGCCAGATTTGGCGGCCGAAGGCTTTGATGCGGCGGTGTGGCTTTGGGCTCCGCAGGCCAACCGCACGAGCCAATGGTCAGCCACCTTGCTGGCGAAGAATGAGCGTGTGCTGGTGGCAGCGCCGAGTTACGTGAAAGCACGCGGCAAGCCGCTCAGCTTGGAGGACTTGTTGCAACATGATTGCCTGCAAGTGCGCGAGAGCGATACGCCGAGTGGCACTTGGCTGCTGAGCAAGGAAGGTGAACACAAGAGTGCGCAGGCGATCAAGGTCAAAGGCCCGCTGGTGAGCAATTCAGGGGAGTTGGTGCGCGATTGGTGCATGGCCGGGCGCGGCATCATGTTGCGCAGCTTGTGGGATGGGGCGCCGCTCATTGCTTCAGGCCAGCTCGTACGCCTGTTGCCCAGCTACGCGATGCGCAACGCCAATATCCAATGGCTCGCGCCTTTTCGCGCACAAACGCCACAACGCGTGCGCTTGCTGCGCGAGCATGTGATGGCACGATTCAAAGCGCGGCCTTGGGAGTAGTGCTATATATTTAATAGCGTTTTGCGCATATTCTATGCCGGCTACTGGCTTATTTGGCTTGAATTCTCTGCCCTGAAGGTGCTTTGAGCACCAGCCACACAGCAAAGGCTGCAATGGCCGTGCCTAGCATCATGAGGCCGGTGATGCGTTCGCTAAACATCAGCCAAGCCATCACGGCTGTCGTGGGCGGCACGAGATACAGCAAAGACGTGACCCGCGTGACTGCACCGCGCTGAATCAGCATATACATCAGCGAGCTCGCGCCCATCGTGAGCCCAAGCACGGCCCAAGCCAGCGCGATCACGGTGTCTTGGTTCCAAATAATGGCTTGCGGCTCAAACCATGCCAGCGGCGCACTCACTGCCAAGGCGCTGAGCAGCTGAACGGTGACAGCAGTGCGCACGTCACAGGGCTGCACCCACGCTTTTTGATACAGCGTGCCAACCGTGATGGATACCAGAGCCAACACAATCCACAGCATCGGGATGAGCGCGACTTCGACTGTGCCGAATTTTTCGGACACCACGAATGCTAAGCCCACCAAACCGAGCAGCAACCCGAGCCACTGGCGGCGAGAGATGGCAGAGCCGCGGGAGCTGAGCCACATCGCCGTGATGATGGGCTGCAAGCTCACGATCAGCGCCGAGAGACCCGCGCTCATGCCCAGTTTGATGGCTGCCCACACGCCGCCCAGATAGCCAGCGTGAACTAGGATGCCCGTGATGGCGAGATGAGCCCACTGAGCGCGGCCTTGCGGCCATGCGGGCTTGGCCCAAGCGATCCATAGGCCAAAACAGATGATAGAAACGCCGTAGCGTGCGCAGAGAAAGCTGAAAGGCCCGGCATAGGGCATGGCCAGCTTGGCGCTGACAAAACCTGTGGCCCAGATCAACACAAACAAGCCGGGCATGGCGCGCAGCCATGCATTTTCACTCTGGCTCATCACTTCACGCGAGCGCGGATTTCCGGCAGGGCCTTTTGCAGGTAATAGACCATGCTCCAAACCGTCAGGATGGCAGCGATCCAGATGAGCCAAGTGCCCCAAAGATGCGTGTCAATCAGACCGAAAAGCATGTCGTCAAACAGCAAGAAGGGGATGGCGACCATTTGAGCCGTGGTTTTAAGTTTGCCCAGCATATGCACCGCTACGCTGCGGGATGCGCCGATTTGTGCCATCCATTCACGCAGCGCTGAAATGGCAATTTCACGACCAATGATGATGAGCGCCACGAACACGTCGGTACGCTGCATATGCACCAAAACGAGCAAGGCGGCGCAAACCAGAAACTTGTCAGCTACTGGATCGAGGAAGGCACCAAAACTTGATGTTTGGTTGAGTTTGCGTGCGAGATAGCCGTCGAGCCAATCGGTCAACGCGAACACAACGAACATCACGGTGGCCAGCATATTTTTGCTGGCCATCGACATGCCTTCGCTGTAATACACGCCCACGATCAGTGGAATCGCTACGATGCGTGTCCAAGTGAGGATCGTGGGAATAGTGAAAAACATGCCGCGATTGTGTCACGCCTGTCGCCATCCCGCCGTGATTAACGCCCTTCGACGATTGTGATGAGCTGAAACTTATTGTCGTCGTTGTACAAAAACGTCTCATTGAACTGCCAGGGCTGAGGCAGATTGGTCACCGGGCCGTAGTTCGCAGCGCGGCGGACAGCAGCCATCGCTAGGTCGTTCACGTGGGGTGCGACGCGCGAGCCGCGCATCAGGTCTAAATCTCGCACGGTGCCGTCTGCATTGAGCATGACGGTCACGATGGCAATACCTTGCCAGCGCTCGGGCGTCGGACCGCCGAAGCTCGTGCCGGGGTTGGATGCAATGATCATTTGAGCGGCGCGGCGCCGGTAATCCGCCCAACTGCCGACAGCAGGCAGTTGCTGCGGAGAAGCAGCCGGGGTCGCTGGAGGTGCAGCGCGCGCAACAACGGCAGGCATTGGGGCAGGTGGCGCGGTCGCTACCGGGGCTGGTGTAGGCATTGGCGCTGGAGCAGGAGTGTGTGCAGGCTTCGGGTTGTTCGCGCAGCCGGCGATCAAGGCGCAAATCATTACTAGGCTGCCCGCGCAGGCCATCGATTTGGTCATCGCTGACGGCATTTCTGCGGTGGCTAGGGGCTCGCTTTGAGCGGAAGCCGGGACTTGGAGTTGCTGAGAAGCGATTTCAATGCAAGGCATGGTAGATCTCCTGGGCTAAGTCTTTTGAAATGCCAGCCACCGTCGTGAGGTCTTCCACGCTGGCTGTGGCAACGCCACGGATACCACCGAAGCGTTGCAGTAGTTTCGCACGTCTTATGGCACCAATGCCAGCGATATCTTCCAATTTGCTACCACCGGTACGTACTTTGGCGCGTTTAGCGCGCATGCCGGTAATGGCAAAGCGGTGCGCTTCGTCGCGGATATGAGCAATTAGCATGAGTGCAGCACTGTCTTTGCCAAGATATATCTTATCGCGGCCATCGGCGAAAACCAGCTCTTCTAGGCCCACTTTTCGGCCTTCACCTTTTTCTACGCCGACCAACAAACCAAGGTCGAGTCCGAGCTGTTCAAATACTTCTTTGGCAGAACTGATCTGGCCTTTGCCGCCGTCAATCAGCACCAAATCAGGTAACTTGGCTTCGTTATTTCTTGCTGCCTCAATCAACTTGGAGTAGCGACGCATGAGCACTTGGCGCATCGCCGCGTAATCGTCGCCGCCAGTGATGCCTTCGATGTTGTATCGGCGGTAATCAGCGCTTTTCATTTTGTGGCCCTCAAACACCACGCAACTGGCCTGGGTTGCTTCGCCGGCTGTGTGTGAGATGTCAAAGCACTCGATGCGCAACAGCGACAGGTCTTCCAGTGCCAGATCGAGCGCATCAGCCAGCGCCCGGGTCCGTGCTTGCTGGGAGCCCTCTTCTGCCAGCAAGCGGGCGAGCTGAATATCCGCGTTGTTTTGCGCCATATCGAGCCACGCCTTGCGTTGCTCGCGCGGTTGATGCAAAGCGGTGATCTTGATGCCGGTTTGCTCGATCAGCAGGTCGATCAGATGGGAATCGACCTTCTCGCTCAAAATCAAGACAGGCGGGGCAGGCACGTCGATATAGTGCTGTGCGATAAAGGCTTCGAGCACATCCGTGGTGCTTGCGTCGTCCACATGGGCAGGAAAGTAAGGACGATCGCCCAAATGCCGCCCGCCGCGCACCATGGCCAGATTCACACAGGCCTTGCCGCCTTGCACGCGCGCCGCCAAGATGTCCACATCTTTGTCTTCCGCGGTATCAATCGCCTGTTGATGCAGCACTCGCGACAGCGCCGAGATTTGGTTGCGCAGCTCAGCCGCTTGTTCAAACTCTAAGCGGTCTGCGTGCTTCATCATGGCCACTTGCAGCTCATCCAAAATGGCTTGGGTCTCACCGCGCAAGAAGCGCTCGGCGTTGAGCACGTCTTGGGTATAGCCTGCTTGATCGATGTGCCCGACGCAAGGCGCCGAGCAGCGCTTGATCTGATAGAGCAAACAGGGGCGCGACCGGTTGGAGAACACCGTGTCTTCGCAGGTGCGCAGCTTAAACACCTTCTGCAGCAGTTGTATCGTTTCTTTCACCGCCCAGGCGCTTGGATAGGGGCCAAAAAATCGATGCCGCTTGTCCACCGCGCCGCGGTAGTAGACCATTCTTGGAAAATCACCAGACGCTACTGACTTATTGGCATCATTATCAGAATCGACGCGGGATAAAGTGGCTTTTTGCTTTGAATGGTGAGGCCCCGTGAGCTTCAAATACGGATAACTCTTGTCATCCCGAAAAAGAATATTAAAGCGCGGATTCTGCGTCTTGATCAGATTGTTTTCCAACAGGAGCGCCTCCGCTTCCGAGCGCACCACCGTGGTTTCCATTCGCACAATCTTGCTGACCATATGCCCAATGCGCGTGCCATCATGGCTCTTCTGGAAATAGCTGGACACCCGCTTTTTTAGACTCTTGGCCTTTCCCACGTAAAGCAAAGCATTCTGCGCATCGAAATAGCGATACACCCCCGGCAGCAAGGGCAGTCCAGCGACTTGCTCGAGTAGCTCTGGGCTGTGCGCGGCTGTCGGCGGCGCGGATGAATCGGGGATCGTCATGACGCCATTGTGAAGGATATAGTTGCCTGCTCAGGAGATCTCAACATGCAATGCTTTGCCTTTAGCGAATCCAATCACATCGCTCATCTGGTGCTCAACCGGCCTGACAGCCTGAACACCATGCACCCGCTGTTTTGGCGGGAGCTCGATGAAACTCTTACCGCCATTCAGCGCGCCGGCACGGCACGGGCACTGGTGATTTCGAGCACCGGCAAGCATTTCAGCGCCGGCATGGCGCTAGAGACTTTTTCTGGCGCTATTCAGATGGACGACAAGAGCGCCTCTGGTCGTGCCGCGATTTTTGACCTGCTGACCGATATGCAGGCCACCTTCACCAAGCTGGAGACCTTGCGCATACCGGTGATCGCCGCCATCCAAGGCGGCTGCATTGGTGGCGCGGTGGACATGGTCACCGCCTGCTGCTTGCGCTATGCCAGCGCTGATGCATTCTTTTGCATTCAAGAAATCAACATCGGCATGGTGGCTGACGTAGGCACGCTACAGCGCCTGCCCAAGCTGATCCCTGAAGCCGTGGTGAAAGAGTACGCCTACACGGGGCGGCGCATGCCTGCTGCCAAGGCGCTGGCTTGTGGTTTGGTCAATGAAGTGTCTGCCACGCCTGAGGCGACGCTGGCCGCTGCCATGCAATGCGCCAGCGAAATTGCTGCCAAACCGCCGGTTGCCATTTGGGGCACTAAACAAGCCATTCACTACACCCGCGACCACAGCGTAGAAGATGCGCTGAAGCAAATGGGCTGGCTACAAGGGGCCATATGGAGCAACGCGCAGGTCATGGAGGCCGTGGCTGCGATGAAGGAAAAGCGCGCCGGCGAGTTTGCGCCTTTGTCTCCTCTGAGCAGTTTCCGCAGCGTCGGATAACTCGGGCAAACGCCAGCTTAGAACCCCGGCTTTCTGATGCAAGATGGGCGGAATCTCGCATTTTTGGGATACAGTTGACGTTTACGTAAACGTCAACTAAAAGTTTGACCCTCCGGTAGAGACAGCTATGCCCGTTTTAAGCACCCAATTGAGCGTCCGCTCCGCCGAATTTCAAGCCAATGCAGCGGCGATGAGGGCCGTGACGGAGGATTTGAAATTAAAAATTGCCCAAGCTCAGCTCGGTGGCGGCGATGCGGCGCGCGCCAAGCACACGGCACGTGGCAAGCTACTGCCTCGGGATCGCGTACAAAACCTGCTTGACCCTGGAACGCCGTTTCTGGAGATTGCGCCTCTGGCGGCTTTGGGCATGTATCCCGATAAAGACGGCACGGATTCAGCCCCGGCAGCGGGGGTGATCGTAGGGATCGGCCGCGTGAAGGGCATTGACTGCATGATTGTGTGCAATGACGCAACCGTCAAGGGCGGCACCTATTACCCGCTTACCGTGAAGAAGCATTTGCGAGCGCAAGAGATCGCGCAGCAAAACCGCTTGCCTTGCATTTACTTGGTTGATTCGGGCGGCGCGAATCTGCCGAACCAAGACGAAGTGTTTCCTGATCGCGATCACTTTGGCCGCATTTTTTACAACCAAGCGCAGATGAGTGCAGAAGGCATTGCGCAGGTGGCGGTGGTGATGGGTTCGTGCACAGCGGGCGGCGCCTATGTGCCGGCGATGAGCGATGAGACGATCATCGTGAAAAACCAAGGCACGATTTTCCTGGGCGGCCCGCCACTGGTGAAAGCGGCGACGGGCGAGGTCGTTACCAGCGAAGACTTGGGTGGCGGCGAAGTGCACACCCGCCTGTCAGGTGTGGCGGATCATTTGGCCAACAACGACATGCATGCATTGGGCATTGCGCGTGATGTTGTCAAGAATTTTGCATCCAATCAGGCGTCAGCCCTTGTCAGTATTGCGCAAAATGCTACCAAAATCGTAGCGCCTGTGTTTCCTGCCGAAGAACTCTACGGCGTCATCCCCACGGACACGCGAAAGCCGTTCGACGTGCGTGAGATCATTGCCCGTATTGTTGATGGTTCTGAATTCGATGAATTCAAGGCTCGCTTTGGCACAACGCTCGTCACAGGCTTCGCCAAGATCGAAGGCATGCCGGTGGGCATCATCGCTAACAACGGGATATTGTTCTCTGAGAGCGCACAAAAAGGTGCGCACTTTATCGAGTTGTGCTGCTATCGAAAAATCCCACTTGTCTTCCTGCAAAACATCACCGGTTTCATGGTCGGGCGCAAAGTGGAAAACGAAGGCATCGCCCGCCACGGCGCAAAGATGGTCACAGCAGTGGCTACCGCCAACGTGCCCAAATTCACCATCATCATTGGCGGCAGCTTCGGCGCCGGCAACTATGGCATGTGCGGCCGCGCCTTCAGCCCGCGCTTTTTGTGGATGTGGCCGAATGCTCGCATCTCAGTGATGGGTGGCGAGCAAGCCGCCAGTGTATTGGCAACCGTCAAGCGCGACGGCATTGAAGGCAAGGGCGGAAAGTGGAGCGCAGAGGAAGAAGAGCAGTTCAAAGCCCCTTTGCGCAAACAGTACGAAACCCAGGGTCACCCTTACTACGCTACCGCCCGTTTGTGGGACGACGGCATCATCGACCCGGCCGATACAAGGCGTGTGCTTTCTCTGGGTTTGGCGGCATCAAAGAACGCGCCGATTCCTGAGCCTAGGTTTGGTATCTTCAGGATGTAAAGTGTGGGCGATGAATCCAGTTCCACACTTTCAACTTCTGGCTCGCTACAACGTTTGGGCAACGCATCGGTTGCTTGAGGTCGTAGAGAAACTTAGCGATGAAGACTATCGCCGCGATGTGGGTTTGTTTTTCAATTCGATTCACGGTACGCTCAATCATCTGTTGGTGGGCGAACACATGCTCTGGTATCCGCGCTTTGCACGCGGCGAATCGCCCAAACTTGCACTGGATGATGAGATTGAGCCCGTGCGTGAGCGTCTTGCGCAGGCTTTGCGCGGCGGTTCAGCCAATTGGAAGCCTTTGATTGAGTCTTGGCCAGGAGCGCGATTTGATGGCAAATTGGCCTACATCACCACGAACGGTCAAGCGCTCTCTCTGCCATTTGCTGCGACGCTGAGTCATGTGTTCAACCATGGCACGCATCACCGCGGCCAGATCACGGCGGCGCTGACGATGCTGAATCAGCCTTGTCCGGTGTTAGATTTGGTTTACATGCTGCAAGAGGAAGGTCGAGCATGAGTACGACTTTGACACTAGCTGTTTCACGGCACGTTGGCTCGATCACCATGAATCGCCCCGATGTCCGCAACGCCTTCAACGACGAGGTCATTGCCGATATCACACGAGCATTCGTCGATTTGGGTGCGCGAGAGGATGTGAGCTGCATCGTTTTGGCGGCTGAAGGCTCTGCATTTTGTGCTGGGGCCGATTTGAATTGGATGCGGCGCATGGCGGATTACTCGCGCGATGAGAATTTGGCCGATGCGGGCAAGCTCGCTGAGATGCTGCGCGTGATCTATGAATGCCCAAAGCCGACGGTGGCTCGGGTGCAGGGGGATGTGTATGCGGGCGGCATGGGGCTGGTGGCTTGCTGCGATATTGCGGTGAGTGCAGATACCGCGGGTTATTGCCTTTCAGAAGTGAAGCTTGGGCTCATTCCCGCCACGATCAGCCCGTATGTGATTCGCGCGCTGAGTGCACGGGCTTCGCAGCGTTACTTCCTCACGGCGGAGCGCTTTTCTGCGCAAGAGGCGCTGCGGTTGGGCTTCGTGCATGAAGTGGTGCCTGCGAATCAGTTGGACGCGAAGCTTGATGAAATCACTCAGGCGCTGGTGAAAAACAGCCCGAATGCGGTGAAAGTGTGCAAAAAGCTGCTTCACGATGTCGCGTATGCCGAAATCAGTCAACCCCTGATCAGCAAAACGGTTGAAGGCATTGCAGATATTCGCGCAAGCGCTGAGGGGCGCGACGGGGTATCTGCCTTTTTAGGCAAGCGCAAACCTTCTTGGTTGGCGTGAGCTGCCATCCACCGACAAGGAATCCCAAATGGACATGATTCTTCAATACCTGCAACAAATCTTGCAAGGCGTGTTTGCGTCTGGCGGTGATGTGGCGGGCAGCGTGGGTCAAGCGGTAGGCAAGATGGATACGGCGGCACTGGCCGCTTTGGCGGCGGCACTGGGTTGGGCCGCTGGCATTCGACTGTATTTGGTCGTGTTTCTCACGGGCCTGGCAGGATTCATGGGCTTCATTCCGCTGCCTTCGGGTTTGAGCGTCTTGCAGCATCCGGCCATGCTGATGGGTAGCGGTTTCATGCTGTTTATAGAGTTCTTTGCCGACAAGATTCCGGGGCTGGATTCGCTTTGGGATTTGGTCCATACAGTGATTCGCGTGCCTGCGGGTGCAGCGCTGGCCGCGGGTGTGTTTGGCGCCGACAGCGCAACCATGGGCACGGTCGCTGCGCTTTTGGGTGGCTCCCTCGCCGCTACATCGCACGCCACCAAGATGACCACGCGGGCCGCAGTGAACACATCACCCGAGCCATTCTCGAACATCATCGTCAGCTTCGCCGAAGAAGGCTTGGTGTTGTTTATGCTTTGGCTGGCCACCAATCACCCGGTGATTTTCGGCATCGTGCTCTTGATCGTCTTGGTGTTGTCGGTTCTGCTTACCATCATGCTTTGGAAGTTCTTACAAGTGGTTATTCGCAAGATTTCCGCATTTTTCTCTGGCTCTCCTCAAGCCTCTTCCGTGTAAGTTCTTATGTTCAAAAAAATTCTCATTGCCAATCGCGGCGAAAT
>JANPAK010000438.1:0-13984 GCA_031429925.1 Variovorax sp. | reverse complement strand
TTTGCATTTGTTTTCCCCGGCCAAGGCTCGCAATCTGTGGGCATGCTTGACGCTTGGCGTGATCATCCAGCGGTGACGGCCGTGCTGCAGGAAAGCTCCCAAGCCTTGGGGGAAGATCTAGGCAAACTGATCAAAGACGGCCCCAAGGAATCTTTGGCTCTGACGACGAATACTCAGCCGGTGATGCTCGTTGCAGGCATCGCCGCCTATCGCGCTTGGATTGCCGAGGGCGGCGCGATACCCGGAGTGGTGGCCGGGCATTCGCTAGGCGAGTATTCAGCGTTGGTCGCCTCGGGCGTACTCTCGCTGCACGATGCCGTTCAGACCGTTCGTTTGCGCGCCGCCGCGATGCAAGAAGCGGTGCCCGTAGGCACGGGTGCGATGGCTGCTGTGCTGGGACTGGCCGCTATCGACGTGATCGCCGGGTGCGCAGAGGCCGGGACTGCAAGCGGTGAAGTGGTAGAGGCTGTGAATTTCAACGATGCGGCACAAACGGTGATCGCCGGCAGCAAGGCCGGCGTGGAAAGGGCCAGTGAAATTTTGAAGGCCAAAGGGGCCAAGCGCTGCTTGCCGTTGCCGGTGTCTGCGCCTTTTCATTCGAGCTTGATGAAGCCAGCCGCCGAGAAGTTACGCGCAAAGCTGGCTTTGCTGACGTTCAACGCGCCGCAAATTTCCGTAGTGAACAATATCGATGTGGCCGTGGAAAACGACGCCGCAAGAATCAAAGATGCGCTCTACCGCCAGGCCTTCGGACCGGTGCGCTGGGTCGAATGTATCCAAGCGATGAAAGCGCGTGGCGTCAGCACCGTGATCGAATGCGGGCCGGGTAAAGTGCTGGCAGGCATGTGCAAGCGCATCGACGCCTCCCTTGAGAGCGGCGCGGTATTTGATCCGGCAAGCTTGGCCGAAACCCGTAGCAATTTGGCTTGAAAGAGGACACCCCCATGAGCGATATCAAAACCGCAGGCCAGATTGCCTTAGTCACGGGTGCTACCCGGGGCATCGGGGCCGCGATTGCACAGGAATTGAAAGCAGCGGGCATGACCGTCATCGGCACGGCCACCAGCGCCGAAGGTGCTGCCAAGATCACTTCCGCCGGCATTCATGGCGTAGTACTCAATGTGAATGACGCGGCGGCCAGCGATGCATTGGTTGAAAGCATCGTGAAAGAACGCAGAGGACTCCAGGTGCTTGTCAACAACGCCGGCATCACGCGCGACCAGCTTGCGATGCGCATGAAAGACGACGACTGGGATGCCGTACTTGACACCAATCTCAAGGCTGTTTTTCGCCTTTCCCGGGCGGTGATTCGCCCGATGATGAAACAGCGTTACGGCCGAATCATCAACATCACCTCCGTCGTGGGTGCGTCAGGCAATCCTGGGCAAGCCAACTATGCGGCGGCCAAGGCTGGCCTCGCTGGTATGACGCGCGCGCTGGCTCGTGAACTGGGAAGCCGCAATATCACGGTTAACTGCGTCGCTCCTGGTTTTATTGAAACCGATATGACGGCCAATTTGCCAGAAGAACAACAGAAAGCCCTTCTCGGACAAATTGCCCTTGGACACTTGGGCAAGCCAGCCGACATCGCCCATGCCGTTGCCTTTGTGGCCAGCCCCCGCGCGGGTTACATCACCGGTCAAGAGATTCACGTCAACGGTGGCATGTACATGTAGACGCGTGCAGGCGCCAAACCTAGCGCATCAATTGCGCAGCTTGCCGTCTCGCGTCACCATACCCAGCTCGACATACTTGCTGCCATGATTCTGGCCAGCGCCGTAGCTCACGGAAAAGCCGCCGGTGTCATAGCGACCCAAGCTTTGCATCGACGCAATGATTGAGCGCGCATCGACCGGTTTCTTTGCGCGCCGCATAGCCTCAGTCAACACTTTTGCGCCAATGCACGCTTCGAGATGCGTGCTGTTCATGGGCTGGTTGAATCCTGCATCGCGCATCGCGGCTGCGCACTCTACCACGATGGGTGCCCGGGAGGTGGTGTTGGGAACGACTTGCGCAATCGTGACGCCCGCGCCGGCTTCGCCAGCAGCCTGAATATATTGCTGCGCGCCCACAAACGATAAGCTGGATGTCGGCACCATGGAGCCTTTGGAGGCCAATATCTTGGATAAATCAGCAGCTGGTGTCGATAACACGGTCGTAATGATGACGTCGGGCCGCAAAGCCATTAAACGCTCGACGTCAGTAGCTTGAAACGTCGCATTACGCTGAAGCGAGAAGGCCTTGGGCTCTTTGCTTTGTTTCTTGAGATACTCTGCAACGATGGCTAGATTCTGTTTACCGACCTCATCGTCGTAGTGCACCACCACAACTTGCCTGGCGCCTGCACTGGTCCAAAAAGCCAGCATTTTTTCTAGTTCGTCCGCGTAGGACGCACGCAGTGTAAATACGACCGGTGGCGCCTGGCGAACCGGATTGGCACCTGAAAACGGCGCGTAAAAAATAACACCAGATTTTTCGGCCAACGGCATGGCGTCAAGGCTCAAGGTCGCCGACGCGTAGCCGAACAATGCGACGGCACTTCGTTCGGAAATCAGTTTTTGCGTATTGGCGCCCGCTGTTTTGCGATCGTTGGCATCGTCTAACGTCACCAAGTCAACGTTTCTGCCGGCGATACCACCCCGGGTATTGACCGATTTAAAGTAAGCCAATGCGCCGTCGCGAATATCACGACCGAAGGCGCCGTTACTACCCGTCAGGGGCGCAGATTGCCCGATAATCCAAGCGTCTTGCGCGAATCCAACGGCGGCAACAGTTGCAAATACACAAGCGCAGGTTAGGTGTTTAATTTTCATGAAACATTCCGATACAAAATGGTATCTTGTATGGATCAAGTAACCCTGTCAAGCGGGAACACCAGTGCTGCGTTTCTCTGCGGTGCAACTTGAACGATGTGTGTATATTGACAGCGGTTAAGCGGTAGTACAACACCCTAAACAGGTAGAATGGCGGAGTTTTCAACAACCCTTAGAGGGACATATGAGTGATATTGAAGCGCGTGTCAAAAAGATCATTGCCGAGCAGCTCGGCGTGGAAGAGTCTCAAGTTTCTCCAGAGAAAGCCTTTGTGGCCGATCTGGGCGCTGACTCACTAGACACAGTGGAACTGGTGATGGCCTTGGAAGATGAGTTCGGCATTGAAATTCCGGATGAAGATGCCGAAAAAATCACCACGGTGGGCGCAGCGATTGACTACGCTACATCGCACAAGAAGGCTTGATACCACACGCCTATCAGGGGCCGGCAGCTGAAAGGCTGCCAGCCCTTTTTCGTTTGAGTTCACAGTTCTCGGATGGTTTATGAGCAAACGTCGCGTCGTCATTACAGGTCTGGGCTGCATCAGTCCAGTGGGTAACACGGTGGAGGCCGCTTGGGCCGCTCTCATCGCGGGACAGTCTGGGATTGGACCGATCACAAAGTTTGATGCCAGTGCCTTTGCCTGCAAGATTGCGGGAGAGGTCAAGGGTTTCAACGTGGAAGAGTACATGTCTTCCAAAGAAGCCCGCACCATGGACACCTTCATCCACTACGGCATTGCCGCGGCGGTGCAGGCCGTGAAAGACTCGGGGTTGGCCACCAATGATGCCTTGAATGACGAACAATCCGTTCGGATTGGTGTCAATATCGGATCAGGCATCGGTGGCTTGCCTTTGATTGAAGACACGCATGCCGAACTCGTCAATCGCGGACCGCGCCGCATTACGCCATTTTTTGTTCCCGCCAGCATCATCAACATGATCTCTGGCCATGTGAGCATGAAGTTTGGCTTTAAGGGCCCTAATATTGCCGTGGTGACCGCCTGCACCACTGGCTTGCATGCGATTGGTATTTCCGCTCGCATGATCGCATACGGTGATGCCGACGTGATGATCTGCGGTGGCTCGGAAGCCACTGTCTCGCCACTGGGCGTGGGTGGCTTTGCTGCGATGCGCGCGCTATCGACCCGCAACGATGACCCCGCCACGGCTTCACGGCCTTGGGACAAAGACCGCGATGGTTTCGTGCTCGGCGAAGGCGCAGGCGTGATGGTGATCGAAGAGTATGAGCATGCCAAGGCACGCGGTGCGAAGATCTACGCCGAAATCGCAGGCTTTGGAATGAGCGCCGATGCCGGCCACATGACTGCGCCCAACATGGACGGCCCGCGTCGCGCGATGCTCTCAGCGATCGCCAACGCCGGTCTGCAGCCTAGCGATGTTGACTACGTCAACGCGCACGGCACCTCCACGCCCTTGGGGGATATCAACGAATCCAACGCGATCAAGGCCGCTTTTGGTGAGCACGCAAAGAACTTGGTGGTGAACTCCACCAAGGGCGCCACCGGACATTTGCTGGGCGGGGCGGGCGGCATCGAAAGCGTATTTACAGCGCTGGCCGTGCATCATCAGATCATTCCACCAACGATCAATATCTTCAACCAAGATCCTGAATGCGATCTGGATTACTGCGCTAACACGGCTCGCAAAAAAGACATCAAGGTTGCACTCAAGAACAACTTTGGCTTTGGCGGCACCAACGGCGCGCTATTGTTCAAAAGAATTTAAGTTCTTCAGGGCTTATTCTGCATGCGTCTGCCAACATCATGCGCCACCCCCAAGCCACAGTGATCCACACCCAGCCCTCCCGAGTGTATCGGTGCGTCACGTGCATAGTTGCTACATTTTTAATAGCATCTTGCGCATACATCATATGGATCAATGGCAGTTTTTCTCTAAAGAGCGCGGCATTCGTGACACTCGTTGTTGCTGCCGTGGCTTGGGCACTGCGTGACGCTTGGCGACAGCCCAACGCCCAATTGGCATTCGCGGAAGGCATATGGGTTTTGGATCGTGCCCATCAACCACCGATTGCAGGAACTTTGCAACCTTTTATTGATCTGCAAAGCTACGTGTCGGTCCGTTTCACGGCAAGCACGCCTTTTGGCCCAGACTCCAACATAACAAAACAGTGGTTCCATCTCGAAGCCTGGCATATCGATCTAGCCGTTCGCCATGGCCGCTGGCAGATGATCCGCCGCGCGGTCTACGCTGCGCCAGCGGATGCACGCGATGAGGGCAGCCGTCAAACGCATGCTGCCTGAGATGGACACGCCCGTTTTGGCCCCCGACGTTTTACCTACGCCTTCCCTCACCGGTGAAGCTGCACCACGCATGGGCGAGCCCGATCCAGATGCCGCCTTGGTGGCGCTGGCAAAAGACGGCGGTAAGGAAGGCGAGCGCGCGTTTGAGCTGCTCTACATCAAGTACCGCAAAAAGCTCGAGCGCATGCTCTCGCGCATGGTTCGAGACGAAGGCGCCTTGCAAGATATCGTGCAAGAAAGCTTCATTAAGGCTTGGCGGGCTCTTGCGGGGTTTCGTGGCGAATCGCAGTTTTACACGTGGCTCTACCGGATCGCGATCAATACCGCCAAGAAGCATCTGGTCAGTGTTCGTAAAAACCCGGTCATCAGCGAGTCTTCGCTCACCAGCGGCAGCGATGATGACGAGTCTGGCATTCCCGAAGCGCTGACCCAAGGGGGTGACGAAGCCGATACCCCGGAGGCGGCCTATGCAGCTAAAGAGATCGCACATGCGGTCAATGCCGCTTTGGAGGACTTACCTGAGGAACTGCGCCGCGCTTTAGTACTCAGAGAAATGGAAGGCTTGAGCTACGAAGATATCAGCGAAGCCATGAACTGCCCGATCGGTACCGTGCGCTCGCGTATTTTCCGTGCTCGCGAAGCCATCTCGGCCCGCATCAAACCGATGCTGGACAGACAAACAGGCAAGCGCTGGTAGCCCCTAGATTGAATCAACTCATCCATGAATTTGAAGTGCCCCAAAACTGCCCTGATGGAAATACGATCATGAAGTCCGTTAAATCCCAAAATGCCTCTACCGAAGCAAGCGCTGCATCGTTGGCCGAACAGGCCTCGGCGCTGTTTGACGGGGAGGTTTCGGTTGAGCATGCGCGATCCTTGGTGCGCTCAAGCTTGCGTGATGATGCCTTGATGCAGCAGTGGCGCAGCATGAGCGTTGTCGGCGACGCGCTGCGCCAAGGCCAGTCGCAATCATCGGGCGCATCTGCGCCATTCGCTCCAACACCCATGGCGATAGCAATATCTGCGCAAACCCGTGAAGCCGCCAACGAGGGTGTTTTCCGCTGGAAAATGCTTGCAGGTATTGCTGCCGTAGCCGCCGTCGGTACGCTCGTTTGGGGTTTGATCGGCCAACAAGCTGGCCCCAGCGGCCCCGTTTTGGCGCTATCGCCTTCTGGCTCACAGCCAACCGTGATCCAAGGAAGCAGCGGCAGCGCTGCAACCGCCGCGCAAGATCAGACGCTGGTCATGATTCGGGATCCACGCTTGGATGAGCTGCTCGCTGCTCATCGCCAGTTTGGCGGGATGTCCGTATTGCAGCAGCCCGCAGGATCGCTGCGTAGTGCTTCGCTTTCCAGCAATCGCCCCTGAAAGCCCGCGCACCATGTTTTTTGTGTCAAATCGACCCATGACCCTATTCAGCCAAGCGCGGGGTGCTATATTTTTAGTAGCGTTTAGTGTGACCGTGGGCGTGATGTCCATGCAGCCGGCCTTCGCGCAGAAATCCCCTGATCCTGTTCCGACCGGGGATGGCGCGATCTCGATCAACGAGTGGCTCTCGCGCATGCATGAAGCCGCCATGAAAAAGCGCAGCTACATCGGTACGCTGGTGCAAAGTTCGCAAGGCGGAATGAGCAGTGCGCGAATCTGGCATACCTGCGATGGGGTCAACCAAATTGAGCGTATTGAAGCATTGACCGGCGCTCCGCGCAGTTCGATCCGCAAGGATGACAAAGTCGTGACCTACGTGCCAGACGCTAAGCTCGTTCGCATGGAAACCCGCGAAGGTATGCCCGCCAGCGGCATCAACGAGCTTCTAAAACCCGGCGGGGGCAACATCCCTGACTTTTACTCCGTGCAAGCCGTAGGCACTGAGCGCATCGCTGGTTATGAAGCGGACATCGTTCAGCTGAAACCTCGCGACAATCTTCGTTACGGCTACCGCATTTGGACTGAGCGCAAGAGCGCACTCGTTCTCAAGCTCCAAACCCTAGACACTGGTGGCGTTGTGCTGGAGCAAGCCGCTTTCTCCGAACTGCAATTGGATGCGCCCGTTAAAGCCAGCAAACTCAAGGCCATGATGAAGCCGGCAGACGGCTGGCGGGTGGAGCATTCTGACGCCGCGAAAACCACTGCCGCTGCAGAGGGCTGGATGCTGAAGTCTCCGGTTGCCGGCTTCAAGCCTGTCAGCTGCCACAAGCGAGGCGCCAGCACCAGTGCGACGCAAGATGATTCCATGCAATGGGTCTTCTCAGATGGGCTCGCGACGGTGTCTCTGTTTGTAGAGAGCTTCGACAAGACCCGCCACACCCAAGAAGGCATCGCTGCAACCGGCGCCACCAACAGCTTGTTTCGCCGCCTCAGCGAATACTTGTTAACCGCCGTTGGCGAAGTACCCCCACAAACCCTGCGCAATTTCGCACTCGCTCTTGAGCGAAAAAAGTAAGCACCTCTTTTGATATCGTTGCACTACTGCCATTTAAAGCTATGAAAACCTTCTCCTCGTCTGTTCTTACCAAAACCCTTGGCCCCGTCGCATTGGCGTGTTTTTTGAGCGTCGCAGCGCTGGGCGTCACCAGTCAACTTCCCAGCCAACTGGCTCATGCGCAAGCTGCGGCTCGCATTACTTTGCCCGACTTCGCCGATCTGGCTGAAGCCCATGGACCCAGCGTTGTGAACATTCGGACTTTGTCCAAAGTGTCCTCGCGGCCGGGCGGCGGCAACCTCGAAGGCATGGACGACGAGATGCAAGAGTTTTTTCGGCGCTTCTTCGGCGATCGTATCCCCGGCGTGCCCCGTGGTAACACGCCGCGCAATGCCCCGCGGCAGCCGGAAGAAGAGCGCGAAGTACCTCGAGGCGTCGGCTCTGGCTTTATCCTGTCGGCAGACGGCTTCATCATGACCAATGCGCACGTGGTGGAAGGCGCCGACGAAGTCATCGTGACGCTCACAGACAAACGCGAGCTCAAGGCCAGAATCATCGGGACGGATAAGCGCACCGATGTCGCCGTCATCAAAATTGATGCAACCGGCCTACCCGCAGTGAAGATCGGCGATGTGAATCGCCTGCGCGTGGGGGAGTGGGTGATGGCCATTGGTTCACCTTTTGGCCTAGAGAACACCGTGACGGCAGGCATTGTGAGCGCCAAGGGGCGCGAAACGGGTGATTTTCTGCCGTTCATCCAAACCGATGTGGCGATCAACCCCGGCAACTCAGGCGGTCCATTGTTGAATTTGCGCGGCGAAGTCATTGGCATCAACAGCCAGATTTATTCGCGCTCTGGCGGCTTTCAAGGTATCTCATTTGCCATCCCAATCGACGAGGCTGTGCGTGTGAGCGATCAGCTGCGCTCCACGGGTCGCGTGGTGCGCAGTCGTATCGGCGTACAAATCGGCGAAGTGAGCAAGGAGATCGCTGAATCGATCGGTTTGCCTAAGCCTGCCGGCGCTTTGGTGCGCTCGGTCGAAGCCGATGCCCCCGCAGCGAAAGCGGGCGTGGAAGCAGGCGATGTGATCACCAAATTCGATGGCAAGACGATTGAAAAATCAACCGATTTACCGCGCATCGTCGGAGGCACTAAGCCTGGCACCAAGAGCACGATCACGGTATTTCGTCGTGGCCAGAGCCGCGATCTTTCCGTGACGCTCGTGGAGATTGCCGCTGAGGCACCGGCGCGCCGGGCGAGCGCGCCGGCGGAGCCGCCCAAGCCGAGCGGTGCTGGGCAGGCGGTCGGCCTTGCCGTTGCAGAGTTAACCGATGCACAGAAAAAAGATCTCAAGCTCAAGGGTGGCGTGCGCGTCACTGCCGCCACAGAAGCCGCAGCGCGCGCTGGGCTGCGCGAAGGCGATGTGATTGTTGCGGTGGCCAACACGGAAATCACCACAGTCGCAGAATTTGATGCCGCACTATCCAAAGCGGATCGCACCAAACCGATTAACGTGTTGTTCAGGCGCGGAGAGATGGCGCAATTTGCGTTGATACGCGCCACGCGCTAAAGCGTTGATACTCAAAAGCGGCCTGCGAGGCCGCTTTTTTGTGTCTTAGAAGCGACTGAGCGCTGCACCAAGAAACGCTAAGCTAGCGCTTTCGTCAAGAATTTAGGAGCACCTTATGTCCACCATTACCCTTTGCGGTTTCCCCATCTCCAACTACTACAACAAAGTCAAGCTGGCACTGCTGGAAAAAGACCTGCCATTCACGGAAGAGCACGTGATGACCAAGAGCACCGACGAAACAGTACTGGCGGTATCTCCCTTGGGCAAGATACCGTTCATCAAGACCTCCCAAGGCGGCTTGTGTGAGAGCCAAGTGATTTTGGAGTACATCGAGGCTGCGGCACCACAGCCTGCGCTGCTCCCTTCTGACCCCTTCGCAGCCGCGAAAGTGCGTGAGCTATGCACGTTCATCGATCTGCATTTGGAGTTGGTCGTGCGCGATCTGTATGCGCAAGCCTTCTTTGGAGGCACTGTGAGCGATGGCACGAAGGAGCGCGTGCGTAAGCAACTCGAGAAAAACATTCCCGCCTTCATCAAGCTGGCGAAGTTCTCACCGATGGTCGCTGGCGGCGAGCAATTTAGCATGGCTGACTGCTGCGCGTGGGTCAATCTGCCGCTCGTCGGCATGGCCACCAAGGCCGTCTACGGCGAAGATATGCTGACCGCCATGGGTTGCGACTACAAACCGTACATCAAGATGATCGGCGAGCGCCCTTCCGCCCAAAAGGTCGCGGCTGATCGCAAGGCGGCGAGCGCCAAAGCGGCTGGTTGACCAGCTATCTCCCGCGCTTGACCCGTAGGATTTCGTCCAAGATCAAGCACATCGCGCCGATGGTGATCGCAGCGTCGGCGATGTTGAACGCTGGGAAGTGCCAAGTGCCGTAATAAAAGTCGAGGAAATCGACCACATAGCCGTGCAGCAGTCGGTCCACCACGTTGCCGATCGCACCGCCTAAGATGCATGCCAGCGCAAAGGAAAACAGTTTCTGCGCGTGGTGACTGCGCAGCATCCAAAGGATAAAAATCGTAGCGACCGCGCCCACGCCGGTAAAGAACCAGCGCTGCCAGCCGCCTGCTCCCGCGAGAAAGGAGAAGGCAGCGCCTATGTTGTGTACCCGAACGACATTGAAAAAGCTCGTCACGGGGGTGCTATCGCCTAGCTTGTAGTAGCCCAAGATCAGCGTCTTGGTGAACTGGTCTGCCAAGATGATGATGATCGCCAAGGCAAGCCAAGGCATCATGCCTTGCAGCGTCGATGTTGACTTAGACATGGGTTCGCACCTCACCGCTTCCATACAAGTTGCTCACGCAACGGCCGCAGATCGTGGGGTGTTCTGGGTCAACGCCCACATCCTCCACATAATGCCAGCAGCGCTCGCATTTTGTGTGGTTTGAGGGTTTGACCTCTATCGAAACAGCGTCACCAGCTATTAAATCTATAGCGGATGTGATGAAAACGTACTTCAGATCTTTGCCCAAACTGGCCAGTAAGGCGTGATCCGCTACGGGCACCGTCAGCTGCACCTCGGCTTGCAGCGAGCTACCGACTTCGCCTTCCGCACGCAAAGCCTCAATGGCTTTGTTCACTTCGTCCCGAATGGCGCGGATACGTGTGTATTTAGCGATCAGGGCTTCATCTGCGCCCTCAAACTTCCAATACGTTTCGGTGAAGATCGTGCCCGATTCTGATTTGCCAAACACTTTCCACGCTTCTTCTGCCGTGAAGCTCAAAAAGGGCGCCATCCAGCGCAACATCGCTTGCGCAATGTGCCAGAGCGCCGTTTGTGCGCTGCGGCGGGCGTGCGACTTGGCGGCTGTGGTGTAAAGGCGGTCTTTGAGGACATCCAGATAAAAGCCACCGAGGTCTTCGCTGCAATACAGCTGCAACTTTGCAACCACGGGGTGAAACTCATAGACCTTGTAGTGCGCCAAGATCTCGCCTTGCAACTGGGCGGCGCGGGCGATAGCATAGCGATCGACCTCCACCAACTGCTCCAGCGGCACAGCATCTTGAGCGGCATCAAAGTCACTCACGTTGGCCAGCAAGAAGCGCAAGGTGTTGCGAATGCGTCGGTAGCCGTCGACCACGCGAGCGAGGATTTTGTCGTCAATGCCCAGGTCGCCAGAGTAGTCCGTGCTCGCGGTCCACAGGCGAATAATCTCAGCGCCCATTTTGTCGCTCACCTCTTGCGGCGCAACCACATTGCCCATGCTCTTGCTCATCTTGCGGCCTTGCCCGTCCACCGTGAAGCCGTGCGTGAGCAGGCCGCGATAAGGGGCGCGGCCGTACATGGCCGCGGCCGTGAGCAACGAGGAATGGAACCAGCCGCGATGCTGATCGTGGCCTTCGAGATACAAATCGGCCTCGGGGCCTTCGTTGTGTGCATAGACGAAAGAGCCATCAGCATTCTTGTCGCCATGGCTGCCTTTGAGCACAGTGGTGTGTGTGGTTCCGGAGTCAAACCATACTTCGAGAATGTCGGTGCTCTTGGTGTATTGCTCGGGGTGTTCTGCGCCCACTTTGGCGAAGATCTCTACCGTAGTGGCTTTGCTCCACGCTTCGATGCCGCCAGCCTCCACCATCTCAGCGGCCAGATCGATCATCGCAACGGTTTTTAGATGCAGCTCGCCCGAATCCATGTGCGTGAACAGCGGCAGCGGCACGCCCCAGCTTCGCTGGCGCGAGATGCACCAGTCTGGCCGGCCAGCGATCATGTCACGCAGGCGCACTTTGCCGTTTTCGGGGTAGAAGCTGGTCTGCTCAATCGCTTCCAGAGCCAGCTCACGCAGGCTCTTGGGCGCTTTGTCGGTCGTGAAAACTCCCTCGCCTTGATCCATGCGAATAAACCATTGCGCAGCCGCGCGGTAGATCACCGGCGTTTTGTGGCGCCAGCAATGCGGGTAGCTGTGGGTGATGTCATACGTGGCAAACAAACGATTGTTATCACGCAAGGTGTTGATGATCTCGGGACAGGCTTTCCAGATATTCAAGCCACCAAACAGCGGCAGCGTTTCTTCATAGCGGCCATTGCCTTGCACAGGGTTCAAGATGTCTTTGATCGTGATGCCGTTGGCCATGCAAGAATTAAAGTCTTCTACGCCATAAGCAGGCGAAGAGTGGACGATACCTGTGCCGTCGTCTGCTGTGGCGTAATCGGCCACGAAGATGGGCGAGAAGCGATCGTAGCCCGCATGCACATGGGCAAGAGGGTGCTTGAACTTAATCCTGTCGAGGCTCTTTCCAACCGCAGTGGCGATGATCTTGCCGGTGAGTTTGTAGCGCTCTAGGCATTTGTCCACCAGCGATTCAGCCAGCATGATGAGGCCGCGCTCGGTGTCCACCAAAGCGTAAGTGATCTCGGGATTCAGGTTCATCGCTTGGTTGGCAGGGATCGTCCATGCAGTCGTCGTCCAGATCACGGCGAAGGCTTCTTTGTCTAACTTGGGCAGACCAAATGCGGCAGCCAATTTCTCAGGCTCGGCACACAAGAATCCGACGTCGAGCGTTTGCGACTTTTTATCCGCGTATTCGATTTCAAATTCAGCCAGCGAGGAGCCGCAATCAAAGCACCAATACACCGGCTTCAAACCTCGATACACAAATCCGCGCTCCATCACGCGCTTGAAAGCCCGGATTTCATTGGCTTCGGTTTGGAAATCCATGGTGCGATAGGGGTGATCCCAGTCACCCAAGACGCCTAAGCGCTTGAAATCTTTCATCTGCCCAGCAATTTGCTCGGTGGCAAAAGCGCGGCTTTTGGCTTGCATGTCATCGCGCGGCAGGTTGCGACCATGCAGCTTTTCGATGGCATTTTCAATTGGCAAGCCGTGGCAATCCCAGCCGGGGATGTATTGCGCATCAAAGCCATCTAGCTGCCGGGCTTTGACGATCATGTCTTTGAGGATTTTGTTGACAGCATGACCGATGTGAATATTGCCGTTGGCATACGGCGGGCCGTCATGCAAGATGAACTTTGGCTTGCCAACGCGCGAGGCGCGCAGTTTCTTGTAAACGCCCTGCTCATCCCATTCTTTGGCCCAAGCCGGCTCGCGCTTGGGTAAATCGCCACGCATAGGAAACGGCGTGTCGGGGAGATTCAAGGTTTTACGGTAATCGGTGGTGGATTCAGTCATAGCGAGATGATTCAATACGGGGATCTAAAAACAGCAGGCTTTCCGGCTGGCGTGAGAAGCAAAGCGGGGCAGCAACACCGGGGCGGTGAGCGCCCCGTCAAATTCGAATGCTGTTCGCAGCGAAATAGGCACGCGCAGCCACCACGTCGCGGGCGATGCCTTCCGTTAGGGCATTAAGGCCGTCGTATTTGAGCTCGTCGTGCAATTTGTGTAGGAGTTCCACCCGAATGATTTTACCGTAGCCATACTCCGCGCCCAGCGCCTGGGGCCAGTCAAGCAGATGTGTCTCTAGCAGCACGCGGCCACCGTTCACATCACTGGCGTCGATCGAGGGGCGAATGCCCAAATTGGCCACGCCGTCTAAAGGCTGGTCCTGCAGGCCATTCACTCGCACGCAGAATATTCCGCTTGCCGCACATTTCCAAGCATGGGACTTGGAGGAAAAGCGCAGGTTCAAGGTGCGAAAACCGCCCGGTAAATGAGCGTCTTTGCCTAATTCTCGTCCGAGCTTGCGGCCGTGCACCACATGCCCGCTGATACTGTACGGCCGCCCAAGCAACTTGGCGGCGTCTTGCATGCGCCCTTGCGCTAAGGCATCGCGCACCGCCGAGCTAGAAACGCGCAAGCCATGCACTTCATAACTTTGCATCCGCGCCACATCAAAGCTCAAGAGTCGCCCTTGCGCATCGAGCGTGGCATAGTCACCCGCACGCTTGGCACCAAACCGAAAATCATCCCCCACAAGCACGTACTTCGCCCG
>JANPAK010000437.1:0-6544 GCA_031429925.1 Variovorax sp. | reverse complement strand
GCAACCCTTCCTGCCAGCCTAGATAGCAGGCTTCTGGTGGAATCATCTCGGGAATGCCGCTTTGCGTGATGTGAATTTCTACGCCCACGCTCACGGCTTGGATGCGGACGCACATGGTCATCTCGCCGGGGAGAGTTGGGTCTTCAAAAATTGCGGTGTACGCGATGGTTTCGTTCTCAACCAGCTCGAGATATTTCCCGCCGAAAAACACTTCGCCTTGCGTGGTGAAGTTGGTAAAAGACATGCGATACGTGCCGCCGACTTTGACATTCATTTCATAGACATGCGCCGTCATGCCATTGGGCGGCAGCCAGCGAGCCCAGGCATCGGGCTGCGTGAAAGCACGCCAGATTTTCTCGGGCGTGCTGGTGAGGACGCGATGAAGTTGAACGGTGCCAGTCATGAGTTGCTCCTAAGTTGATAGCGTTGTGCGCAGTTTATATATAGGCCAACGGCATGTATCGATTCAAAGATCAAGCCGCAGGCTGCTCAGCCATCCAAAACACCTCCCACACATGCCCGTCCAGATCATGAAAGCCGTGCTGATACATAAAGCCATGATCGACGGGCGATTTGGGTGCAGTCGCACCACCAGCGACCGCGAGCTTGACCAGTTCATCGACCCTCTCGCGCGATGCGCAGGGTAATGCGATCAGCACCGAGGTCGTCTGGTGGGCATCGCCAATCGGCTTCGGCGTGAATCCAGCAAAAAAAGCCTCGGTCAACAACATGGCGAATAGCTTCTCGCCCAAGACAAGGGCTGCACCCTGCTCGTTGCTGAACTGCGGGTTAAACGCGTAGCCCATGCCCTCAAAAAACTTGCGCGAACGTGGCAAATCTTTGACCGGGAGGTTGATATAGATTTCTGTATGCATGATGTGTCTCCTTAAGCCTTTTCTGCCAATGCTTTGAGCTTGCCCAAGCCCACGGCAAAGTCGCTGCCAATCATCTTGTCCATATTGAGAACCAAGCTCATGACTTTGACGAAATACGGTTGCTTGGCATGCATGGCCCAAGTCACTTTGGTGCCGCCAGCCTGCGGCTTGAGGCTGTAGACCACTTCGTTTTCGGCCTGGAAGGGCTTGCGCATCGTTAGCTTCATGGCGACCTCGCTGGATGCAGTGCTGCGGATGATTTCCACCGAACCTTCGCCCACTTGGCTGTTGCCCACGAAATCGTTTCGCGCACCGACGCCGCTGCTCGGGCCGCTGTAACTGTTTTTCATTTGCGGATCTTTGGCCGAATACGGGCTCCAGCGCTCAAACTCACGCGGCGTGTTGATGATGGGATGCAGCTTGTCAGCCGTCGCATTGATAAGCAGGCTGCGGCTGACGGTGTACGCATCCGGCTTGGTGGCGGCATAAGCCAATACCGCCAGAATTGCTACTGCGAAGACGATGAAAACGATTTTGATCATGCTTTACCCCTTTCAAAAACGCTGCCCGGTGTGAGCAGACCTTGCACATACCGGTACAAATGACCGATGAGACTGGTGGCCACATGCGAATCACCCTGTGCCTTGGCCACGATGAAAGCACCTTGAAGGGCGGCTTGGGTGTAGAGCGCGAGAGTCTCTGCATTCCAATCGGCATCGGGCGCATACAGCGCCTTGGCTTGCGCGATCATGGGCACGAGGGTGCGAGCATGGCCTTCGATGCCTTCGCGGCATGCGGCGCGGATCGCCGGGTGGCTGTCGTAGGTCTCTTGCACCATGGTGCCCAGTAGGCAGGTCACATCGGCCAAGTCACCCGCGACGATCTGAGCGCGAAAGTCGATGTAGGCGAGGATGCGATCGCGCGGGTCTGGCACCTGTTGGTAGGGCGCGCTTGCAAATAAGCCGCCGGTGAGCGCGTTCCAATGCTTGGTGGCCTCCACCGCCAGCTGTTCCTTGCCCGCGAAATGATGAAAGAAGCTGCCCTTGGTCACGCCCGCTGCGGCGCAGATGTCATCGACCGTGGTGGCGCTGTAGCCCTTGCGGCGAATCACTTTGAGCGCGGCATCCAAAAGAGACGTGCGCGTGAGCGCTGCGCGAGCTTGTGTGCGCGGTGGCGCGGCCTGCTCAGGAGAGATGTGCCCAGTTGTGCTCATGACGTGGCTGATCTTTTATTTCATACTGGTTGGTATGAAATAAATCATACATACCAAATGGTATGTCGTCAAGCGCCCGATGCATTGCGCGAATTTACTATGAATTCAATAGCATCTTGCGCATATCCAACGAGGTATAAGCCTAGGTTTTACTAGTAATTGTCACTTCTGGCAGGTAGCGCAATAAAACGTGCTCCGCTGCCCCTGCCGAATCATTTTGATCGGGTTCGAGCAAATACGGCAAGGCGCTCCTTGCCGGCCATACACATTCGCTTCCAACTGGAAATAGCCGCCTTCCCCCGTGGCGCTGGAGAAATCGCGCAGCGTGCTACCGCCTTTCTCTAGCGCTGCTTGCAGGACTCGAATGACGGCAGCATGCAGCTTAAAAGCGCGCGGTTTGCTCAGCTTGCTCGCAGCCAACGTCGGGCGAATGCCGGCGAGAAACAGTGCCTCAGAAGCGTAGATATTTCCTACACCTACCACGATGTCGCCTGCTAGCAACACTTGCTTGATGGGCGCTTTGCGCGCCGTTAGCGCCGCGTGAAAAAGCCCAGGAAGAAAGGAACTCGTGAGTGGCTCCACCCCCAATCCCCCCAAGAGCTTGCTGGGCCAGTGATCGGTTTGAGCGTAAGCAAAGATCACCGCACCAAAACGACGCGGGTCATTGAGCCGCAGCTCGCCAAAGCTGGTGAGCAGGCTGAAATGATCGTGTTTTCCTGCTGGGGGCAAACCGCGGGAGAACAGCAGCGAGCCTGACATGCCCAAATGGATGATGATCAATCCCGGTTTGACCTTATTCAAGGTGTCGATCAGCAAGTATTTACCCCGCCTACGCTCGCCTTGCACGATCGCGCCCGTCAATGCGTCAACGGCCTCCTGCGCCCCGCCTGCCAGCCCAATGCCAAACGGCCACCGCAGTGGTTTACCGACGTGCACATCGAGCACGCGAGCGCCTTCAATCCGGCTGGCAAAACTCAGGCGTGTGACTTCAACTTCGGGTAATTCAGGCATATTTCTAGAGCAACTCACTTTAACGGAAACTTCTTGAAGCCTTGCATTATCATGACCTCATGCTCCTGAATACTTTCAAACGTCTCGTCCCGCGCATGCTTGTTGGCGCGCTACTGCTCGGCCTCGTGGCAGCGCAGGCGCAACCGAGAAGCACCCCGCGTGCCACGCCATCGACGCCTAGCACCAGCCAGACCGTTACGAATTCCGCCATGGATGGTGAGTTGTTTTACCAACTCCTCATCGGAGAGCTCAACGCGATTTCAGGCTTGGGCGGCACACCGGGCAACAGCTATTCACTCATCCTTGATGCTGCCCGAAAAACCAACGATGCCGCCCTCTACCAACGTGCCGTCGAGCTGGCCATCCAAACCCGCGCCGCCGAACCCGCCCTGCAAGCGGCGCGTGCTTGGAAGCAAGCCCAGCCGCAGTCGCGGGATGCAAATTTGCAAGTGCTCCAAGTGCTGCTCGCGCTCAACCGCCTGCCCGAAACCGGCGAGCCACTACGAAGCCACGTCCAGTTGACACCCGCAGCCGAACGCGGCACTGTCATCTCCCAGATTCCTCGCCTCTATGTGCGCGCAACGGACAAGAAGGCAGCAAGCGCCTTGGTAGAGCAAGCACTTGCTGAGTTTCTCTCCAATGCCAGCACCGCCTCGGCAAGCTGGACGGCTGTTGGCCGCATGCGGCTCGCTGCAGCCGACGCACCGGGAGCGCTCGATGCTGCAGCCCGCGCGCAAAGCTCAGATCCCAAAGCTGTTGGCCCCGCACTGCTTGCTCTGGAGCTGATGGATCCCAAGCAGCCTTCCGCCGAACCGATCGTTCGCCGCTACCTAGACGCGCCCGAGGCGATCACTGAAGTGCGAATGGGTTACGCCCGCGCCCTGCTTGATGCTCAACGGTTCGCCGAAGCAAGCAGCCAAGTGCAGCGGGTCACCCGAGATAAGCCAGATACAGCGGAGGCTTGGCTCACGCAGGGCACCTTAGAGCTGCAAGACAATCAAATCGATAAAGCCGACACATCCTTCAAACGATATATTGAACTGACCACGCCACAGCGAAATTCCGACGATAAGCAACGCGGCCTCACCCAAGCCTACTTATCACTGGCGCAAATCGCTGAAAAGCGTAAAGATTTCTCTCTCGCTGAGAGTTGGCTTGCCAAGATCGATAGCCCGCAAGCCTTGGTAAGCACGCAAAGCCGCCGCGCCTCGATGCTGGCCAAGCAAGGCAAGCTGGCCGAAGCTCGCGAACTCATTCGCAAGCTGCCGGAGCGCCAAGGTGCCGATGGCGCCGCCGACCGGCGCATGAAAACGATGACCGAGGTGCAATTGCTGCAGACCAACAAAGAGTTTCAAGCAGCATACGACCTGCTTCAACAATCAGTTGAGCGCAGCCCACAAGACCATGAGTTGATCTACCAACAAGCCACTGTTGCAGAGAAGCTCAAACGCTTTGGCGAGATGGAGCGCTTGATGCGTCGAGCCATCGAAATTAAGGCTGACTACGCCTATGCCTACAATGCGCTAGGCTATTCGTTGGCTGATCGCAACGTGCGCTTGCCTGAAGCCAAAGCATTGCTCCAAAAAGCCATCGCGCTCGCTCCCGGCGATCCGGCGATCACGGATAGCTTGGGATGGGTAGAGTTCCGGCTTGGGAACCTTAAAGAAGCCATCAGTCTGCTAGAAAAAGCCTTTCAGAGTTTCCCCAATGCCGAGATCGGCGCGCATTTGGGCGAAGCTTACTGGGCGAGCGGGCAGCGCGACAAAGCCGTGGCGATTTGGAAAGAGAGCATGCTGCTCGACAGTGAAGACGAAGTCTTGGTCGAGACCCTCAAGCGTCTGCGCATCAAGCTGTGAGTCGTGATGAAGCGCCGTTGGGTCGCTGCGTTCGCAGCATCAGTCGCTATCACTTCAATAGCAGGTTGCGCAGGAAATAAAAGGGCTGATGGCACATTTGACGATGGGAACGCGTCTAGGGCCGAGACACAGCGCTACTCCGGTCGATTGAGCTTAGTTCTCGAACCGGCCCCAGCCGCCCAGAACGCAGCGCAATCCTTTTCCGGCGCTTTTGAATTGCGAGGCAATGCGCAAACCGGCGAGCTTGACTTACTCACGCCACTGGGCAGCATGGCCCTGCAACTTCGTTGGACGCCCGGCGCTGCCCTGCTCACACGCGCAAACGAGACGCAACAGTTCAGCTCTGCCCAAGCCTTGTTGGAGCAAGCCACTGGCGTTTCACTGCAACTAGACGTCCTTTTCGCTTGGCTACAAGGCAAGAACACTGCGAGCTTGCCCTCCGGCGGCTGGCAAGTCGATCTTTCTCGGCACGGCGAAGGCCGAATTTCCGCGTACCGCTTTCTGCCTTCCGCGGCGCAACTGCGCATTATTTTGGATCCACGGTGAGCAATCCAAACCAACAGATGCGCGACCTGCCCGCACCTGCCAAGCTCAACCTGTTTTTACACGTCACGGGCCGGCGCGATGACGGCTATCATTTGATCGAGTCCGTCTTCCAACTCATTGACTGGCAAGACACGATTCACTTGAACCTACGCCAAGACGGTCACATCTCGCGAGAAGATCTTGCCAATCACTTGGGCGCCGACTTACCAGCCGACGACCTCTGCACCCGGGCCGCCCGCGCGCTGCAGCAGGCCACCGGTTGCACGCTCGGGGCGCATATTCAACTTGAAAAACGTATCCCCACACAAGCCGGACTAGGCGGAGGCTCCTCAGATGCCGCAACCTGTCTGTTAGGTCTCAATCAGCTTTGGCAGCTCAATCAACCCTTAGCAAAACTTGAGCAGATCGGCCTCACGCTGGGCGCCGACGTGCCCTTTTTTCTGCGTGGCCGCAATGCGTGGGTGACAGGCATTGGCGAGCAGATCGAGCCACTTCCGATCGGCACTTTGATGGACGGTCAGAGTTTTCTCGTGGTGAAGCCCCAAAACGGTCTGTCCACCCTGGCGATTTTTGGCCACGAGGCCCTTAAGCGGGATACGCCCCATGCTATAATTTTGGTCTTTGCTGAAAATCCTTATAGCTTCGGTTGTAACGATCTCCAGAGTGTCGCAGAGCTCCTTGAGCCGCAGGTGAACCAAGCACTTGCAGCCTTGAAGCAGCAGGGCTTGAAGCCCCGCATGACAGGCTCTGGCAGCGCGGTTTTTGCGCCTTGCTCTTCTGATTTTCAGATCGATGCAAACGCAGTACTCGCGAGTTGGCAGCAAAGGGTTTGCAAATCTCTGGAAGCTCATCCTCTTTTGGATCTTCTTCAAAATTAGCAAATACTGCAGTTTTCGGGTGGCGCAGCGATGTGTTGTCCAGTGCAGGGGAGTCGCCAAGTTGGTTAAGGCATCGGATTTTGATTCCGACATGCGAAGGTTCGAATCCTTCTTCCCCTGCCAAATTTATTTGTCGCTGTCGTCTATATCCGTCCTAAAACTCCG
>JANPAK010000436.1:0-3544 GCA_031429925.1 Variovorax sp. | reverse complement strand
GATTTGGCTTTCGCCAAAGCATTTGCTGACGCGATCCACGCCAAGTTCCCCGGCAAGCTGCTTTCGTACAACTGCTCGCCATCGTTCAATTGGAAGAAAAACTTGGACGATGCCACCATCGCCAAATTCCAGCGCGAACTCGGCGCGATGGGCTACAAGTACCAGTTCATCACCTTGGCTGGCTTCCACTCACTGAACTACGGCATGTTTGATCTGGCCTACGGCTACGCTCGCAACAACATGACGGCCTTCGTTGAGCTGCAAGAGAAAGAGTTCAAAGCAGCCGAGCGCGGCTTCACCGCTGTGAAACATCAGCGCGAAGTGGGCACCGGTTACTTCGACGCCGTGACCACCACCATCGAAGCCAATGCTTCCACCGCAGCCCTCAAAGGCTCCACGGAAGACGAGCAGTTCATGGACGGCACGCACGGCGCGCACTAAGGGTTGACGGATCCCGTCAGGGCGCGAATTCATTTGCGCCGGTTGAAGACGCCCGCAGAGTGATCTGCGGGCTTTTTTTATGGATGTTTGAATACTTTTGCCGTACAAAGCCATGCTGAATATGCGCTAAATGCTATGGAAAATATAGCGGATGGAGGCTGCTTGTGCGGGTAGGCATGCGGGTATCAAGCCCTCTGAGAGCTGGATATAATAACAGTCAGAGGTAATGGCTTGTGCTTCAAATCGTTTGGTTCAAGAAAGATCTGCGCTTATCAGATCATGCTGCACTGGCGCAAGCGATAGAGTCGGCACGGGAGCAGACAAGCAAGGTCTTGGCGCTGTGGGTCGATGAGCCACAAATGTGGGCTCAGCCAGATATGGGTGCACGGCATCTACAGTTTGCGAACGACTGTTTGCGTGAACTCGCGGCGCAGATTTCAGTGCAGGGTGGGCAATTGCTGCGCCTGCGTGGTGAGATGCTGGAGGTGCTAGCGCGTTTAAAAGATGCTTTTGGTGCTTTTAAGCTGCACAGCCACGAGGAGACCGGCAACGGCTGGAGTTATGCGCGTGATCAGGCGGTGATGCGCTGGTGTCGCGCGCAGGGCGTGGTTTGGCATCAGGCGCCTTCAAATGCAGTGGTGCGGCGTTTGCTCTCGCATGGCGGCGGCAGGAATCGTTGGAGCGCGCACTGGGCCGCGCGGATGAATGAGCCTCCGCTGCCAACGCCGCAATGCGTGCCTTGGCTCAAACTCATGCCGACTGCGCTGCCCAATTGTGCAGAGCCCTCTGCGCTGGATTTGCAGATCGCGGGCGGGGTGTCGCCGCACATTCAGCGCGGTGGCGGCTCGCTGGCGAAAGAGGAACTGTTTTCCTTCTTGCTCACGCGCGGCCAGTATTACCGCGCGGAGATGTCCAGCCCAGTGAGTGCGGCGCAAAGCTGCTCTCGCGTTTCGCCTCATTTGGCTTGGGGCACACTTTCGATCAAAGAAGCGGTCCACGCGACATGGGCGCGACGCCAGCACTTGCTTGCCTTGCCCGCGCCCGAGCGGCCAACCGGCTATTTGCAATCGCTCAAAAGCTTTGAAGGGAGGCTGCATTGGCATTGCCACTTTATTCAAAAACTGGAGAGCGAGCCCGAGATCGAGTGGCGCAATGTGCATCGCGGCTTTTTGGGTATGCGCAATGAAGCTGAGTTGAACGAGGAAGAACAGCGCAAACTCTCAGCTTGGGAGATAGGGCGCACCGGCTATCCCTTCATCGACGCGTGTATGCGCAGCTTGATCGCGACGGGCTGGCTTAACTTTCGTATGCGCGCCATGCTGATGAGCTTTGCCAGCTACCAGCTGTGGCTGCATTGGCGGCGAAGCGGCTTGCATCTTGCACGCCTGTTTACTGATTTCGAGCCCGGCATCCACTGGAGCCAATGCCAAATGCAAAGCGGCGTCACGGGTATCAATACGGTGCGCATCTACAACCCCGTCAAGCAAAGCCAAGATCAAGATCCGGCCGGCCACTTCATCCGCCGCTGGGTGCCAGAGCTGCGCAGCGTCGAGGCGGCCTTCATTCACGAGCCTTGGAAATCATTCCATCCGCCCGCGCATTACCCATACCCCATCGTTGAGCTGCAAAGCGCAACAAAAGAAGCCAAAGAGAAGATATTCAACTGGAAAAACCGTCCTGGAATCCGCGAGACTGCGGCCAAGGTATACGACAAGCATGGCTCGCGGCATTCCGCTAGGGAGCGTGTGAACACCCGCAGTAAAAACCCCCGCAAACCGACCGTTTCGACTGAAACCATGGCTGACAGGCAGGTGGGGCAGCAGGGGAGACTTGATTTTTAAGGCGTGTCGGCACCGCACGCTCGCATTCAAACTGCGTCGTCATTAAATGCCGGCAGTGGAGCGCTCAAAGGGAAATTGCGCTTGAATTCTCAGTCAGTCACCTTCGCCGTGATTTTTTGAGTCATAGTCGTTTATGCTGACGCATGACAAAGGCTAATACCCCCTCGCCCCTGACCATCAAACACGTTCAGGGCGCTAGCGTGTTGGTGATCGATGCTATCAAGGGCATCACGAATTTGGTGGAGAACATGCACCGCAATATTGCCAGTGTCTCGGCGATCGTCGGTCGTACGCCACAAGGGCGCACTAAAGGCATCACTGGTTTGGTCTATCGCAGCGTGCGAGGCGTGACGGGCGTTGTAGGCTGGAGCATCGACAAGGGTCTCTCCGCGGTTGCTCATCCAAAAATGGCAAAGGTTGTAGATCCGGTCCTCGAGCCTGTGCTCAGGCGCTTGGCCAAGCAGCTTGATCAACGCAAGGCCTCAGGCTACCGCGAAACAGTGCTGGCTGCGATCAACGGCGTGTTGGGCGATCGGCTGTGCGCGACAGGCAACCCGCTTGCAATATCAATGGCTTTGCGGCAAGGCGGCCAACGCTTTATTCCAGGGCAAACCTTGCCATCGGGCGAAAAGCCCAAAAGCAAGTTGCTGGTGATGGTGCATGGCTTGTGCATGAATGATCTTCAATGGATGCGAAAAGGGCATGATCATGGCGCATTGCTAGCCCAGAGCCTGGGTTACAGCGTGGTCTATCTGCACTACAACACCGGAAGAGCCGTCAATGACAACGGCCAAGATTTTGCGCAAGTGCTGGAAGCTTTGGTGAGCCATTGGCCAGAGAAGCTAGAGTGCCTGACCATTGTTGGGCATAGCATGGGTGGATTGATCACACGCAGTGCAGCTCATCATGCGCTGGAGTTGGGCTTGAGTTGGCCTGCGCATTTGCAGCAACTCATTTGCCTAGGCACGCCGCACACCGGATCTCCCCTAGAGCGAGCTGGTCGGGGTGTGGATTTCTTGCTGGGTATCAGCCCCTACACAGCGCCGTTAGCGAAGCTGGGTTTGGTGCGAAGTCAGGGGATCCAAGACCTGCGTCATGGGAAGATTCTCGATGAGGTTGAAGGCGCGCGCTGGCCGCAGCACGTCAAGATGTATGTTGTGGCGGCAACGAAAAGTGCCTATAGCTCACCTTCTTCGGGCAAACCTGCTGCGCGGATGAGTGGTGATGGTTTGGTGCCCGTCGATAGTGCGCTGGGCATCGGC
>JANPAK010000435.1:0-3030 GCA_031429925.1 Variovorax sp. | reverse complement strand
TCCAACGTGTCGCCGCCCATCGTGTTGGATGCGCTAGAAAAGGCGATGGCCTACGCGCCGCCCTTCGTGTATTCCAAGATCACTGGCATTGAGTCGCCCACAGGGGCGCAAGCCGAGGGTTGGTTGATATCTGTGGGCGGCACGCCCAAGGAGATCATGGCGCACAGCCCAGAGTTCACCTATCGGCGGTTGCTTGCTGCAGCGGAGTTGGCGCGCGGGCTCGGTGCGCAGATCATGGGGCTCGGGGCATTTACCAAAGTGGTGGGCGATGCAGGCGTGACTGTAGCTAAGCGTGCACCTTTGCCGATCACCACGGGTAACAGCTACAGCGCTTCTGGCGCGCTTTGGGCAGCCCACGACGCGATGCGGCGCATGGGCTTGGTACGCGCCCCAGCCAGAGGCAAAAGGGCTGCGTTCAAGGCGATGGTGGTGGGTGCGACGGGTGCAATTGGTTCGGTTTGCGCACGGCTTTTGGCCACCACGGCCCAAGAGGTTTATTTGGTGTCGCCCGAGCCGGCTAAGCTGCTGGCTCTTCAAGAGTCGATCTTGCAAGAAAATCCGGATGCTCGGGTGTTTGTGAGCGCACGCGCCGACAGTCATATTGCCGAGATGGACATGATCGTCACGGCGACCTCGGGCGCAGGAAAAAAAGTGCTCGACATCATGCTCGTCAAACCCGGCTGCATCATCACCGACGTGGCGCGGCCGCTAGACCTGCCAGCAGAGGAGGTGGCCAAGCGACCCGACGTGTTGGTGGTGGAGTCTGGCGAGATTCGCTTACCGGGTGAAGTCAAAATGAAAAACATTGGGCTGCCTAAGGGTGTTGCGTATGCCTGCTTGGCCGAAACCATTGTGTTGGCCTTGGAAGGCCGATTTGAGAATTTCACGGTTGGGCGCGAGATCGAATGGCAGCGCGTGAGAGAAATCTATCGCTTAGGGCTCAAGCACGGCATGCAATTGGCTGCGATATCGGGGGTCAACGGTGAGTTCAGCGATGCGGATATCGCACAGGTGCGCCAGCTTGCGATCGCAGCGCGTCAAAAAACCGCTAGATCGGCTCGAGCCACGTCGACGCAGGCGGCTACCGCGCCTGTCCGTGCCGCCAAGCGGCTCAGCTCGGTGCCGGTCAAAAAGTCAGTTGGTAAGGCCGCTAAGAAGTCAGTCAGCAAAGTCGTATCCAAGCGGAAGGCATCCCATGGTGCGCACTAATCAACCCAAAGACTGGAGCCGAGCGCTAGCCATGGCGCCTGATCGACATGGTATTGCAATGAGCGCTGTGGATACGGCTTGGCTGCACATGGACAGTGCCAGTAATTTGATGATGATTGTGGGGGTTTGGATATTGAAGCCCGGCATCACGCGCGAGGCTTTGTGTGAGAGGCTGCAGGCGACGCTGCTGCAGTACCCGCGCTTTGTGCAGCGCGTTGCGGAAGCGGCGCAGGGCGTGCGCTGGGAAGCCGACCCTGACTTTGCTTTGGCCGATCATGTGGTTGTCGAGGCGCTGCCCAGAGGCAGCCGGGCCAAGCAGCTGATCGCTCTGCAAGCGCGCGTGGCGCAACTGGCTGTGCAGCCGCTGGACCGAAAGCACCCACTTTGGCAGTTTCATTTGATTGAGCGTTTTGCTGGCGGCTCGGCCATGATCGTCCGGATCCACCACTGCATTGCAGACGGCGTTGCCTTGATTGCGGTGATGCAATCCTTGGTGGACGGGGGCCAGCTCCCCCCACGCAGCCACAAACGAGTCCATGGGCATCGTTTGCTGGATCGGGCTGAAGATCTGCTTGATAGTTGGGTGTTTGCACCTTTGGGGCGGGCGTCTGCACTTGCTTGGGATGCCGCCAATGCCGGAGCCAAAACCTCTTGGGCCTTCGCGCATGCGCCGCGCCAAACACTAGAGCATGGGCTGCGCAGTGCTTGGTCTTCCACCAAGTGGGCGCTTCACGGGGTCAACGACGTCGCAGCGATGGCTTTGATGCCCGACGACGATGCCACGCGTTTAAAAGGTATTCCCGAAGGTATCAAGCATGTGGCCTGGTGTCAGCCATTGCCTTTGTCTCGGGTAAAGGCCGTGAGCAAAGCCCTGGGTTGTTCGGTCAACGATGTGTTGCTCAGTTGTGTGGCTGGCGCCATGGGTCAATACTTGCGCAGTTTGGGAGACGACGTGGATGGCAAGGAGATTCGCGCGATGGTGCCCGTGAATTTGCGTCCGATGGATCAAGCCTACCGACTTGGTAATCAGTTTGGTTTGGCCCCATTGCTACTTCCCATCGGGAAGCAAAGCCCCACCGAGCGGGTTTTTGAAGTACGCCAGCGCATGTCTGAGCTCAAAGGAAGCATGCAGCCGCTGATGGCGTTTGGTTTATTGGCGGTGGCTGGCTTTTTAGCGAAGCCGGTGCAAGATGCATTGCTATCGCTTTTTTCTCGTAAGACCACGGCCGTCATGACCAATGTGATCGGTCCGAAGGAGAAAATGAAGTTTTTGGGCGCGACCGTGGAGCAATCGCTGTTTTGGGTGCCCCAGTCTGGCACGGTTGGCCTTGGCGTTTCTATCTTGAGCTATGGCGCAGGCGTGCAATTTGGCGTGATCAGCGACGATGCGGTTTGCCCTGATCCCCAAGCCATCATTGACGGCTTTGCGCCTGAATTTGAAAGTCTAGCCAAGGCTGCAGAGAGTGTCGCGCAGGGTTCGTGACAAGCGTTGAGCTGGGTATGGCGGAGTCGCCTGAGTTGGCCACTACACTGGCGGTATGTCTCATCCCGTTCTTGCTGCCTTGCTGCCCGTCGTGATCCTTATTGCTATCGGATTCATAGCAGGTCGCGCAGGTTTGATGAGGGCGGAGTCAGTAAAAGACCTCTCAAAGCTGGTTTTCACCGTGTTTTTGCCGCCGATGCTGTTTCGCACGATGGTCAACGTGCATCCAGATAATTTGCAGGGCCAGCCACTTATGGCTTATGTGATCTGCAATGCGCTGATGTATGCGGTGATGTATTTTGCGGCGGGTCGCAATCGCCGTGCGGAGGTGTAGGGCT
>JANPAK010000434.1:0-8493 GCA_031429925.1 Variovorax sp. | reverse complement strand
CAATTTTGTAGTCGCGATTCATAACCGCGATTTTCTCATGCCTCGCACCACAAAGCGGGCGGACGATCAGGCGTAGCGCTTATTGCGCAGGTTGTGCTTCATTTCCTTCAGCATTGGCTGCAACTTTTCGCCACCGATGCGCAGTGCCACATTGGTGGCCAGAATGTCAATCATGAGCAAATGGAGCAGGCGCGACACCATGGGGCTGTAGCGGTCATAGCCTTCAGGGTGGTCGGCCGCGAGATGGATGTGCCCCGCGCTGGCTAGTGGCGATCCTGTCGAAGTAATGACAATGGTTGTTGCTCCATTTTTTCGAGCAATGTCGCAGGCGTCCATCAAATCGCGGGTGCGACCCGAGTTGCTAATCACCACCACGCAATCACCTGGCCCAACAGTGGAGGCACTCATCACCTGCATATGCCCATCACTGTAGGCGATAGAGGTGACACCGAGCCGAAAGAATTTGTGTTGCGCGTCCTGCGCTACGATGCCTGAATTGCCGACGCCATAAAACTCAATGCGCCGCCGTTGACGGTAAGTCTCGATCAACGCTTCGGCAGCACGTTCAAAGGCAAATCCGCTCGCATCGTTGCGATACTTCAAAAACGCCGATACCGTGTTGTCAATGACTTTAACCAAAACATCGCTCACTTTATCGTCGGCATCGACGCTTCGGTGAATGAACGGCACGCCTTCGCTGACGCTGCCTGCCAACTTAAGCTTGAAATCTGAGAGGCCGTCATAGCCCATGCTGCGGCAAAAACGTACGACAGTGGGTTTACTCACATGGGCACGGTCAGAGAGTTCACTGACTGGAAGGCTGGCAAAAGCGCGCGGGTCGGCCAACACAAGCTTGCCCACACGTTGCTCGGCCGGAGCCAGCGAGGGCAGCGACGCCTTGACGCGCTCGAGCATGCTCACGACTCTTCGTCCCAACAAAACCCGTCTTTGGCAATCATGGCGCTGGATGCGCTGGGCCCCCAGCTGCCCGCAGCATACGGTCTGGGTGGCTGGATGTCGTTTTGCCACTGCTCCAGCACAGGCTCGACCCAGCGCCAAGCTTCCTCTTGCTCATCGCTGCGCACGAAAAGGTTCAATCGGCCATCGATCACATCCAGAAGCAGCCGCTCATAGGCGCCCACCCGTTGGTTGCCGAAGCGCTTGTCAAAGTCCAGATCCAGTTGAGTCAGGCTCAATGTGTTGGTGTCGCGCCGGTTGGCTTGCGCTTGCGCCATCAGGTGCAATTCCAGGCCATCTTTGGGCTGGAGATGGATGACCAGCTTGTTGGCGCCACCGTTGGGCGTATTGAAAATGGCATGTGGTGTTGCGCGGAAGTTGACCACGATATAGGCCTCGCGCCCGGTCATTCGCTTGCCTGTGCGGATGTAAAAGGGCACGCCCGCCCAGCGCCAGTTGGCGATTTCGGCGCGTAGCGCCACAAAAGTTTCGGTCCGACTGTCGGCGCTCACGCCAGTTTCTTGAAGGTAGCCCGGCACTTTGTTACCAGCGATGCTACCTTCAGCGTACTGACCCCTCACCACATGCTGTGTGAGTGTTGTGGCGTTCCAGCGTTTGAGTGATCGCAAAACTTTGAGTTTTTCATCGCGGATGGCATCGGCGTGAGCGTTGATGGGCGGCTCCATGGCGATCGCGCAGAGCAATTGGAGAGCATGGTTTTGAACCATGTCGCGTAAAGCACCAATCCCATCGTAATAGCCGCCGCGCTTCTCGACACCCAGATCCTCTGCGATGGTGATCTGGATATTGGCGATATGCTCGCGGCGCCAAACGGGTTCAAACAGCGCGTTGGCGAAGCGAAGTGCCATCAGATTTTGTACGCTGGGCTTACCGAGGTAATGGTCGATACGAAAAACCTGCCGCTCCGAAAATTGCTTCAAGACGGCTTGGTTGATCGCACGGTTGCTAGCCAGATCATGGCCAAGGGGCTTTTCCAGAACCAGCCGAGTGCTGGGTGTGTTTAAACCCGCGGCGCCAAGTTGCTGCGCCACGGCAGTGAACAAGTGCGGTGAAACCGCCAGATACATGACCGTTGTTTCAGCGACGTGCTCCTCCAGCCTTGCTTTTAAAGTGGCGTAGGCGTCCGGTTTGGACAAATCCATCCGTTGGTAATGCAGCAAACTGGCGAATCGGTCAAATTCCTCCGTGCTGGGGCGTTTTGCGAGCTCGACTTGGTCGAAACGTGTGCGAATCAGCTCCCGATACTGCTCATCGCTCATCTCATCGCGCGCGACTCCGAAGATGCGGCCGCCGTCAGGCAGGGTGCCGTGGCGAAAAGCCTGAAATAAAGCGGGCATCAGCTTTCGCCATGCGAGGTCACCGGTGCCGCCAAACAAAACCAAGTTGAAAGCCATGATCGAGTATGTTATTTAGTTACCATAATGTAGCGCAATTTCGTAACCGCGGCAACGGGCGTTGACGCTGGGCGGAGATTTTTGCTTGTTCATAACAAACATTTGTAGGTACTTTCCCCGCTGTGTCGCATATGACAATTTCGTTACAGTCATCATCACTGTAATTTAATTCCTTTAGTCTTGGAGATCGTATGAAAAAACTCTTTGCTCTGTCGTTGGTATCTTTGGCCGCCGGCGCCGTGCAATCACAGACCATCAATATCATTTGCTCGGTGCAGGCCGAGTGGTGCAACATGATCAGCACGGTGTACGGCCGAACCACCGGCGCCAAAGTGAACGTCAGCATGAAAGGCTCTGGTGAAGCGCTCGCGCAAATCGTCGCGGAGAAAGACAACCCCAAGACCGATATCTGGTTTGGTGGCACCGGTGATCCGCATTTGGCAGCGGCTGAGCAGGGCTTGACGATGGAGTACAAGTCGCCGTCGTTGTCCCAGTTGCACCCTTGGGCTCAGCAGCAAGCGGCGCAATCCAATTTCAAGACCGTGGGAATCTACTCTGGTCCTTTGGGCTTTGGCTACAACACCGAGTTGCTTGCCAAGAAAAAGCTGCCTGCACCCAAAGCTTGGAGCGACCTGGTCAAGCCTGAATACAAAGGTGATATTCAAGTGGCCAACCCAGCGTCGAGCGGCACGGCATACACCATGGTGGCGACCTTGGTGCAACTCATGGGCGAGGACAAGGCCTTTGAATACATGAAGCAATTGCATAAAAACATCAGCCAGTACACCCGCTCGGGCACCGGTCCGATCAAATCCGCGGCACGCGGCGAGACCGCTGTGTCCATCAGTTTTGTCCACGATGGTGTCGGCGAGAAGATGGCAGGCTTTCCCATCGAAACCGTGACGCCCAGTGACGGCACAGGCTCAGAGATTGGCTCGATGAGCATTGTGAAAGGCACGCGCAATCTGGAGGCCGCCAAAAAGTTCTATGAATGGGCGCTCACGCCAGGTGCGCAGGAAATGGCGGTTGCTGCCAAGCAGTTTCAATTGCCTTCCAACAAATCCGCCAAAAACGATCCACGCATCCCTGACTTCAAAAAAATCAAATTCATCAACTACGACTACGCGAAATACGGTGCGGCGGCAGAACGCCGGCGTCTGATCGCCAAGTGGGAGAAAGAAGTGAACTCACTGCCACGCTGATCGCGTGTTCTACAAACAGGCGCTGCGCACCGGTGACGTAGCGTCTGTTTTTCTCTTGCTGGATCGATGAAGCCATTTGCGCCATAAAGACAACATGAATATCGACATCACGGACTCCAGCGCTCATCCGAATCGCGCCATCGTGGCCTGGCTTGCGATGGGTCTGCTCGCATACCTAGCGCTGCCTTGGTATGCGATTCAAGACACCAACGGCTTGCTGCAAATCCCGAATGTCTTCAGCAGCTCAGAAGCTGGCAATGGCGTGATGCAAGCGAGTACGCATGGCAAGCCTTGGCTGTGGCTCGGAGTTGCAGGCTTGCTGCTGGCGGGCTTGTCTGCTTTGATGGTGCCCACGCGCAAGCAGGGCACGGTGCTGATTGCTGGCGGGGCTTTGGGCTTGTTGGGGCTGCTGGTCTCGGCATTCAGCATTGGCTCTAAAGGCTGGTCGTTTTCTTGGATGAACGCGAGCTTTGGTGAATTGACGAACAACCAATTTGGCATCGGGTGGGGCGCGGTCATCGTAATGGTTGCCCTGCTGGTCTTGACCGCTTTTGGTGCGGCGCGGCGCGGTTACTTTAAGGGCGATTTATTCATTGCAGCGGCGGTTTTTGGCTGCGCAGCCTTACTGGCGCTGTTCATCATGTTTCCAGTGCTCAAGGCCTTGAGCGCGGCTTTCTTTATGCAAGCCGATGACGGCACGAGCAGCTTTGCGCCCACTTCGATGTGGACGCGCATTGTGAACGAGCGTAACTTTGGCTTGAGCTGCTTGGCTGGAAGCCAGCGCTGCGGCGTGGCTTGGAACACCTTGTTTCTAGGGCTCATGACAGCGACTTCCACCACCATCCTGGGCACGTTGATGGCGCTCATGGCCGAGCGCGCCAGCAAGCGCTACAACAAGCCACTCAACATTTTGGCCATGCTGCCGATCATCACGCCGCCTTTTGTCGTGGGTCTGGGCCTGATCCTGCTGTTTGGCCGTGCAGGTGTCGTCAATCAGCTCTTGGAGTGGGGATTTGGTATTGAGCCCACGCGCTGGTTTTATGGATGGTTCGGCGTTTGGGTGGCACAGACCTTTGCCTTCACGCCAATTGCTTTCATGATCATGCGCGGCGTGGTGCAGGGTATTGCGCCTTCCCTTGAAGAGGCGGCGCAAACGCTGCGCGCTGATCCGCATCGGACCTTCATGACGGTGACGTTGCCGCTGCTCAAACCAGGCCTTGCCAATGCGTTTCTCGTTGGCTTCATCGAGAGCATGGCCGACTTTGGCAATCCGATCGTGGTAGGTGGGCAATTCAGTGTGCTCTCGACCGAGATTTTCTTTGCGATTGTGGGGGCGCAATACGATCAAGGCCGCGCCGCATCGCTGGCTTGGATATTGACGGGCTTTGCCTTGGCGGTATTTGCCATTCAACGCGGTCTGCTCGGCAAACAGAATTTCACAACGGTGAGCGGCAAAGGTGACTCTGGCATCGCGATGCCCTTGCCGCCGAGTGTCAAGCGTGTGGTGTACGCGACGGCCTTGCCATGGATGGCATTCACCGTGCTGGTGTATATGTTTGCGTTCGCCGGCGGCTTTGTGCAAACCTGGGGGCGGGACTACAGCTTGACGCTCGCGCACTTCAAAAATGCCTTCGGTTTGGAGATGGGCGAGTTTGGTCTCGTTTGGGCGGGCACGGCTTGGAATTCGTTATGGACGACTTTGAAGCTGGCTGCAATCTCTGCGCCACTCACTGCGACTGTCGGCCTGATGATTGCCTACTTGCTCGCACGTACTGAGTTCAAAGGCCAAAGCGCATTTGAATTCTCCGCGCTGCTCGCGTTCGCCATTCCGGGCACCGTGCTGGGCGTGAGCTATATCTTGGCGTTTAACGTACCGCCGATTGAGCTGACCGGCACGGCGCTGGTGATCGTGCTGTGCTTCATGTTTCGCAACTTACCCGTGGGCGTGCGCGCGGGCACGGCCGCTTTTAAGCAACTGGACAAATCGCTCGATGAAGCTTCCATGATGCTGCGCGCCAGCTCGGTGCAAACCTTGCGCTATGTGGTGCTCCCTTTGCTCAAGCCAGCTTTGGTGGCGGCGCTGGTGTACAGCTTCGTACGAGCCATCACCACCGTGAGCGCGGTGATCTTCTTGGTGACGGCAGAAAACGAATTGGCCACGACCTACATCATCGGCCGCGTGGGCAATGGTGACTACGGCGTGGCGCTGGCTTATTGCACGGTGCTGATCATCTTGATGAGCTGCGCTACAGCATTGATTCAATTCATTGTGGGTGAGCGAAAGCTGGGGCGACGCAAAGCGAGCGCAGCTCCCATCGCTGCTCATTGATCACCTCTTCAAATAAAAACAACATTCACAGGACATCCCATGAACCACGGCGTTGAATTCAAAAACATCACCAAACGATATGGCTCAGACGCTAGCGCACCATTGGCTGTCAAGGGCATCACGTTTGAGATCAAAAAAGGTTCACTCACCACCATCCTCGGCCCCTCCGGTTGCGGTAAGACGACGACCTTACGAATGATTGCTGGGCTTGAATCGCCCACCAGTGGCCAGATTATCATGGATGGGCAAGACGTCACCACGCTAGGCCCCGCGCAGCGCAATGTGAGCATGATGTTCCAAAGCTATGCACTCTTTCCGCACATGGACGTGATTGAAAACGTGATGTATGGCCTGAAGATGAGCAATGTGCCTAAGGCCCAAGCGCTGCAACGCGCCGTCGATGCCCTTAAGAACGTTGGCTTGGTGGGCTTCAATGAGCGTTTGCCCAGCGAACTCTCGGGCGGGCAGCAGCAGCGCGTGGCCCTAGCGCGGGCGCTCGTGCTGGAGCCGGCGGTGTTGTTGTTTGACGAGCCATTGAGTAACCTCGATGCTCGCCTGCGACGCGAGATGCGCGAAGAGATCCGTGGCTTGCAGCAGCGCTTGGGCCTAACGGTTGCTTATGTCACGCATGATCAGAGCGAGGCGCTGGCCGTGAGTGATCAGATCATCGTGATGGATCACGGCATCATCGCTCAGCGCGGCACGCCCCAAGAGTTGTATGAGTTCCCAAGCTCAGAATTCGTCGCGGGTTTCATGGGCGAAGCGATGCTATTTCCGGCGGACTCTTTGGCCAGCGGCCAAGTCAAGCTTGGACCCTTGCAGCTCACACCGAAGAAGCCGGTAGCGGCAGGCAAGGTGAAAGTGGCAGTGCGGCCCGAGGCCTGGCACATCAACCCACCGGGATCCGGCATGGTTGCACGCTTGGCCAAGAGCGCGTATTTGGGCAGTTTCTATGAATACACGTTTGAGAGCGAACTCGGTTCGATCTTCGTGGTCTCGCCAGATTTGGTGAATGTGCTGGCGGTTGGCGCAGACGTGTCGCTGAGCCTCAGTAGCCATGGCGTGTCGGTTGTTGCGGTGTCGTAACTCTTTTGCCTTTTGGGCGCGAGATAATCGGCGTATGAACCAACTCGACGCCCTCAAACAATTCACCACCGTTGTTGCCGATACCGGCGATTTCAAGCAGCTGGCTCAGTTTCAGCCGCAAGATGCCACGACCAATCCGTCGCTCATCTTGAAGGCCGTACAAAAACCGGAATATGCGCCGCTTGTGCGCCAAGTGAAAGCCGCGCATCCGAATGCGCCGATGGATGAGCTGATTGATCGCCTCGTGGTGCGCTTTGGTCAAGAGATCGTGAGCATCATCCCAGGGCGGGTGTCGATGGAAGTCGATGCGCGGCTGTCGTTTGACCAAGGCGCCAATCTGAAGCGGGCCAAGCGTATCATCGCCATGGCAGCCGCAGCGGGCATTCCGCAAGAGCGTATCTTGATCAAACTCGCTTCCACTTGGGAAGGCATTCAAGCCGCTGGCGAGCTAGAAAAAGAAGGTATTCATTGCAACCTGACCTTGCTTTTCGCTTTCTGCCAAGCCGTGGCCTGCGGCGAAGCCAACGTGCAGCTCATCAGCCCGTTTGTGGGGCGCATTTACGACTGGTACAAAAAATCAGCTGGCGCCGCTTGGGTCGAAGCCGATAACACTCTCTCCAACGATCCAGGTGTGAAATCCGTCACTCGCATCTACAACTACTACAAGAAGAATGGCATCGCGACTGAAGTGATGGGCGCGAGCTTCCGCAACGTCGGCCAGATCATCGCCTTGGCCGGTTGTGATTTGCTCACCATCAGCCCAGAGCTTTTGCAGCAACTTTCACAGTCAAATGAGCCTCTAGCCGGCGTATTATCTGCGCAGAATGCTATGAAATTGGAAGCGCCTGCCATCAGCTATAACGAAGCTGCCTTCCGCTTTGCACTCAACGAAGACGCGATGGGCACAGAAAAACTCGCCGAAGGTATTCGCGCATTTGCATTTGACGCGATCAAACTTGAAGCCTTGATCAAGGCCGCTTGATCATGCTGCGCTGCGATCAAACCCAAGCGTGGAAGCTGTTGGGCGAGCATTTCGCCACCCATGGGCAAAGCTTCGACGCGCGCACCGCGCTTGCGCACGACGCGAGCCGCGTTGCAGCTTTTAGCCAAGCAGCGCCGTACATCTTTGCAGATCTCTCGAAAAACAGAATTGACGCTGCTACGGAAAGCTTACTTGTGCAGCTGGCACGCGAATGCGGCTTGCCAGCGCAGCGCGATGCCATGTTGGCAGGCGAGCCGATCAACTCTACTGAGAATCGGGCTGTTTTACACACACTTTTAAGGCGAGAAGAACAGGTCACCCTCACAGAATCTGCGCCAAATGCTATAAATTCAGTAGCGAATGGAGACAAGTTGCAGGTTGTGCATTCTGTATTGAATGCGATGCTGGCCTATGCAGAAACCATTCGCGCAGACGATGACATCACCGATGTGGTCAACATCGGGATTGGCGGCTCGGATCTTGGCCCGGCGATGGCGACGATTGCCTTGGATGAATTCGTCA
>JANPAK010000433.1:0-1504 GCA_031429925.1 Variovorax sp. | reverse complement strand
TTCGGCGGAGATGACGCCGATTGAAGTGATCGAGCGCAGCGTAAATTTGGAAACGGGCGAAACCAGCAGCGCAACGCGCACCGTGAGCCTAGACGAAGGCGCGCGCCCTGATACCTCGCTCGAAGGCCTTGCCAAGTTGCGCCCCGCATTTGCGGCACGCGGCTCGGTCACGGCTGGCAACAGTTCCCAGACCTCGGATGGCGCAGGTGCGCTGATTTTGGTTAGCGAGGCGGCGCTCAAGCGATACAACTTGAAGCCGATTGCTAAGTTCGTGAGCTACGCCTCACGTGGCGTGCCTCCGCACATCATGGGCATCGGCCCGATTGAAGCGATTCCCGCAGCGCTGAAATATGCCGGCCTCAAGCAAGACGATATCGATTGGTTCGAGCTCAATGAAGCGTTTGCGGCGCAGTCGCTGGCCGTGATCAACACGCTCGGCCTCGATGTGAGCAAGGTCAATCCGATGGGCGGCGCGATTGCTCTAGGTCATCCACTGGGTGCCACGGGCGCGATCCGCTCGGCAACGGTGGTGCACGCGCTGCAACGCAGACAAGCCAAATACGGCATGGTCACGATGTGCGTGGGCATGGGGCAAGGCGCGGCCGGTATTTTTGAGCGGATGTAAGCCAATTCTGGTCTCATTTGAGACAAAAATTGGCATCTAGCCCTTATAAAATATGCGCTAAATGCTATGAATTAAGGAGCAACTTTCAATGTCTCAAGATATCCTCAGCCACACTGAAGGCGGTGTACTCACGTTGACCTTCAACCGGGTAGCGAAGAAAAACTCCATCACTGTGGCGATGTATCAGCAATTGGCCGACGCACTCAAAGCCGCCGTATCGGACGATGCCATTCGAGTGGTGGCGTTTCAAGGCCATGAGGCGATTTTCAGCGCCGGCAATGACCTGGGCGACTTTATGAACAACCCGCCAGCGGGTGACAACAGCCCCGTGTTTCAGTTTCTCCATGGCATCGCCAGCTTCCCCAAACCGCTGGTCGCTGCCGTGTGTGGCCCGGCCGTCGGCATTGGAACCACCATGCTGTTGCACTGTGATTTGGTGATTGCTGGTGACAATGCGGCCTTTTCCATGCCTTTTGTGAACCTCGGTCTGTGCCCAGAAGCGGCCAGCAGCCTGCTCGTGCCGCAAATGATGGGCTACCACCGTGCTGCGGAAGCTTTGTTGCTGGGCGAGCCCTTCATGGCCGAGGCCGCACTAGAGGTTGGCTTGGTCAACCGGGTTGTGCCACCATCGGAAGCCACCCGTGTGGCGATGCAGTGGGCGCAAAAACTCAGCACCAAACCGATCAGCAGCCTGATCGAAACCAAGCGCTTGCTGAAAAAGGGCAATGCCCAGCTCGTGCCTGAACGCATGAAAGAAGAGGGCCTGAGCTTTGGCCGCATGCTGCGCGAGCCCGCTGCGAAAGAAGCCTTCTCAGCTTTCATGGAGCGTCGTACGCCTGACTTCGCCAAGGTGTAAGTTTGCCTTGAGGCGTGTCCGCG
>JANPAK010000432.1:0-10001 GCA_031429925.1 Variovorax sp. | reverse complement strand
GCTGGGCGTGCAGGGCATTTTGAGTACCAAGAACGGTGCGCCGATGGCATGCAAACTTGGATCCGATCGATTTTGCGGAATTCTGCACAAAGCCGGAGAAATCGGTCAGCGTGCTGTTTATCTTAGTAATGCTGAAGGGCTGTTGGCAACTTTCTACTTGACTGAAGAACTCAGGCCAGATGCGGCTCAAACCATCGCCACGCTGCATGAGGTTCTGGGTCAACGCAGCCCTTCGAAGCGTTCTCATCTGAGCATCATGTCCGGCGATAGCACTCAATCTGTCAAAGCGATTGCCGACAAGCTCGATTGGGATAGCAAACGCGATCAGGTTTTGTCGGAGTGTTCGGCCAAGGACAAGCTTATCGGTTTGCAAGCTTTGCGGTCCATGGGTTATTGCGTAGCGATGGTCGGCGATGGCATCAACGACTCACCGGTGCTTGCTGCGGCCGAAGTTTCTTTTGCACCAGTTCAAGGTGCTGCCTTGGCAAGTGTTAAAGCAGACTTTCTGTTGACGTCGAATTCATTAGCTCCGATTGCTCGCGCTCTCACGAAGGCCAATCAAACGATGCGCATCGTTCGTCAGAACCTGACTTGGGCGTTGATCTACAACTTGAGCTGTGTTCCGCTAGCGCTTGCGGGCGTGCTTACGCCGTGGATGGCGGGCTTAGGTATGGCGCTCAGCTCCCTATTAGTTTTGATGAACTCTCTGCGCTTGCAGAGAAAAGGGGTGTAGTGCCATGGATATCTTGTTGCTCTTGATCCCGCTGTCGGTCTGCCTCGCATTGCTCATCGTCGTCGGTCTTTGGTGGGCAGTAAACACCGATCAATTCGAAGACCTTGATCGTCAAGGCGAGAAGATTCTTGATCCGGATTGATCTACATCAAGTCAGTGATTGCGACCTGATCGCACACTCGAAACATTCACTATTCATTTGAGGTCAAAGCATGCAAGTAGCAAGCACAACACACATGCAATCGACAGATCGCGCGACAGCCACCTACCACGACGGTGTTGTTCGACAGTTCAGTCTGGCAACTGTGCTTTGGGGTGTCGTGGGTATGCTGGTCGGGCTGATCATTGCAGCTCAACTGGCTTGGCCCGAATTGAATTTTGGAATTCCTTGGTTCACTTATGGTCGCCTGCGCCCGCTCCACACCAATGCGGTGATTTTCGCATTCGGTGGATGCGCACTTTTTGCCACCAGCTACTACAGCGTGCAGCGTACATGCCAAACGGCGCTCTTTTTGCCGAAGCTAGCGAGCTTTACGTTCTGGGGCTGGCAGGCAGTGATCGTCGCTGCGGCGATTTCCCTGCCGTTGGGTTTTACTCAGGGGAAAGAGTATGCAGAGCTTGAATGGCCGATTGACATTTTGATTGCAGTGGTGTGGGTGAGCTATGCGATTGTGTTTTTTGGCACGATTGCACAGCGCAAGGTGAAACATATCTATGTTGCCAATTGGTTCTACGGCGCCTTCATATTGACCGTTGCCTTGCTTCATATCGTCAACAGCGCGGCTATCCCTGCCGGTTGGATGAAGTCTTACTCTGCCTATGCTGGCGTTCAGGATGCCATGATTCAGTGGTGGTATGGCCACAATGCTGTAGGCTTCTTCTTGACCGCCGGCTTCTTGGGAATGATGTACTACTTCATCCCTAAACAAGCTGGCCGCCCAGTTTATAGCTATCGCTTGTCGATCGTTCACTTTTGGGCTTTGATCTTCACATACATGTGGGCCGGTCCCCACCATCTGCACTACACCGCTCTGCCAGACTGGACACAGTCAATTGGGATGGTCTTCTCGTTGATTCTGCTTGCGCCGAGTTGGGGCGGCATGATCAACGGCATCATGACGCTTTCTGGTGCTTGGCACAAGTTGCGTGATGATCCCATTTTGCGTTTTTTGATCGTCTCGCTTTCCTTCTACGGTATGAGTACCTTTGAGGGCCCGATGATGTCCATCAAGACTGTGAACGCCCTGAGTCATTACACCGACTGGACAGTAGGACACGTACATTCTGGTGCGCTGGGTTGGGTTGGTTTTATATCTATGGGTGCCATTTACTTCCTGATTCCCAAGTTGTTTGGTCGGGAAAAGATGCACAGCATCAAAGCGATTGAACTGCACTTCTGGATCGCTACGATCGGCGTGGTGCTTTACATCGCAGCCATGTGGATCGCTGGTGTCATGCAGGGGTTGATGTGGAGACAGGTGAATGCTGACGGAACACTTGCTTATACATTCGTTGAATCGGTGAAAGCCACGTATCCCTATTACGTCATTCGCTTTCTTGGCGGTGCGCTCTACCTTTCCGGCATGTTGATCATGGCGTGGAACGTTTGGATGACCGTGGTGGGCGGGCGCTCCGTCTCCGTTCAAATTCCGCGACCAGCTTCTGCTTGAAGCGTGACTCAGATTAACTAAAGATAGAGGTACACGATATGTCGGATAACGCTGAGCATACGCAAAAAGGCTTCTCCCACGAAAAAATAGAGACCAACGGCTTCTTGATGGTGGTTCTCATTATTCTAGTGGTGGCCATTGGGGGTTTAGTGGAAATCGTGCCCCTGTTCTTTCAGAAGTCCACCACACAGCCTATCCCAGGCGTGAAGCCTTATGAAGCAATACAGCTGGTCGGAAGGGACATCTACTTGCGCGAAGGTTGCTACAACTGTCATTCACAAATGATCAGGCCGTTTCAGGCAGAAACCTTGCGTTATGGCCATTATTCTGTTGCGGGTGAATTTGTTTATGACCACCCGTTTCAATGGGGCAGTAAGCGCACCGGTCCTGATCTTCACCGCGTTGGCGGCAAGTACAACGATGAATGGCATCGCATCCATTTGATCAATCCGCGCGACTTGGTACCCGAATCCAACATGCCGGCCTACCCTTGGCTTGCAACTGCCAAGGTGGAGTCAGACGATATCGGCCGGAAAATGAGAGCCCTGCGCATGGTCGGCGTGCCTTATACAGACGAGCAGATTGCAAAGGCACCAGAGCAGCTCAAAGGCAAAACTGAGATGGAGGCCTTGATTGCATACCTGCAAGGCCTTGGCTTGGCTCTAAAGTGAATTGGAGAAATGCAAATGGACATCAATACCCTTCGCAGTGCCGTGACGGTGCTCAGCATGTTGGTCTTCTTAGGCATCGTTGCCTGGGCTTGGTCGCAACGGAACAAGACCAGCTTTGAAGAAGCGGCGCAACTGCCGTTCATTGAGGAGGATGCAAAATGAGCGACTTTTTTTCGAGCGGATGGTCTTGGTTCGTTTTGATCGCCACGCTGCTGAGCATCGCTGCTTGCATGATCTGTCTTGTTGTGGTGATGTTTAAGAAAACGAACTCCTCGGCTGACAACACCACTGGTCACGTTTGGGATGAAGACCTCAAGGAGAGTAACAATCCAATGCCGCAGTGGTGGGTCGGTTTGTTTGTACTGACTGTGATTTTTTCATTGGGCTACCTGTACCTATACCCTGGCCTAGGTTCCTACGCGGGTTCGAGTGGGTGGTCTTCTCAAGGCAATTATCAGCGCGAGGTTGAAGCCGGTCAGAAGGCGATGAAGGCTGTGTATGCACAATTCTCCGCACTCGACACTGAGCAGTTGACACAAAATCAACAAGCAATGGCAATCGCTCAGCGCCTGTTTCTGAACAATTGTGCCCAGTGTCATGGATCTGATGCCCGTGGATCCAAAGGCTTTCCAAATTTGACGGATAAGGATTGGCTGCACGGTGGAAAGCCGGAAAACATCAGTGAAACCATCATCAACGGCAGAAACGCCAATATGCCTGCCTTGGGGGCTGCAGTGGGCAATTCTGACGAAGTACGCGATTTGGCCAACTATGTCTTGAGTCTCTCGGGCAATGCGCATGACTCCTTGCGCGCTGGCCTTGGCAAATCAAAGTTCAGTACCTGCGCCGCCTGTCACGGTGTCGACGGCAAAGGAAACTCCGCATTGGGTGCGCCTAATTTGACGGATGACGTTTGGCTACATGGCTTTGGTAAAGAGTTCATCATTGACATCATCAATAATGGCAAGACGAATGCCATGCCGGCTCAAAAAGATCGACTGAGCGAAGAGCAGATCAAGGTATTGACGGCCTATGTTTGGGGCTTGTCCAACAAAGGCTTAGCGAAGTAAACGCATTCGTTTACCGTCGATAACGCATTACCCCATGACCGAATCCAGTACTTCACAGAGTCACCGGACGATTCCGATCAAATCTGCTTCGAATCCGTTCGGCAGTGATGGTGAGGTCAGTTTTTTTAAATCAGAAGAAAAGATCTACGCCCGCAGCGTACAAGGTCGCTATGCGAAGTTGCGTTGGCTGACGGTGTGGGTCACGCAACTTGTGTTTTACCTGTCGCCGTGGTTGGTTTGGGGTGAGCGGCAAGCCATCCTCTTTGATTTGGAAGCTCGCAGGTTTTACATCCTCGGCTTGGTCTTGTATCCGCAAGACTTCATTTATTTGGCGACTTTGCTCATCATATGCGCCTTGTCGCTGTTTTTGGTCACTGCTGTTGCCGGTCGGGTTTGGTGCGGCTATGGCTGTCCTCAAACGGTTTACACCGAACTGTTCATGGCCATTGAGCGCTATGTGGAGGGCGATCGCCAGAAACGGCAGCGCTTCGATGTGCAAGCATGGTCATTCTCAAAGTTTTGGCGTAAGGCGGCCAAGCATGGACTGTGGCTGTTGTTGGCGATGTGGACGGGCTACACCTTCGTTGGGTATTTCACGCCCATTCGCGAGTTGGCCGCACAAGCGCTGGCATTCTCATTGGGCCCTTGGCAGCTGTTCTGGATGTTGTTTTACGCCTTTGCCACCTATGGCAACGCTGGCTTCATGCGCGAGCAAGTTTGCAAATACATGTGCCCCTACGCGCGGTTCCAAAGTGCGATGTTTGATAAAGACACACTCATCGTCACATACGATCAAGCGCGCGGGGAGCCACGGGGGGCGCGGGCGAAAAGCGCAGATCCTGCAAAGGCAGGCTTGGGTGACTGTATTGATTGCACGATTTGCGTGCAGGTTTGCCCCACCGGGATTGATATTCGCAAAGGTTTGCAGTATGAATGCATCGGTTGCGGGGCATGTGTCGACGCTTGTAATGTCGTGATGGATAAGCTCAGTTACCCAAGAGGTTTGATTCGGTACAGCACGCAGCAGGCGTTGGAAAACAAATGGAGTCAGTCGCAAATATGGCAGCGCTTGCGCCGGCCACGGGTCTTGGCCTATGCGACGGTTTGGGTGCTTATTTGCTCGCTTTGGGTGATTTCATTGAGCCTGAGGCAACCGTTCAAAGTCGATGTGGTGCGTGACCGTGGCGTCTTAGCGCGCGTGGTTTCTGGGGGCTTACTGGAGAATGTATATCGCGTTCAGATCATGAATGCGTCCGACACCGATCAACGCTTCACCATTGCCGTCAAGGGTTTGGACGGCATCAAGATTGCCGGCGAATCCAAGGTCGAGGTGGCGGCGGCGCAGTCTCGTTGGGTCGTTCTGCGAGTCGATATCCCCTATGGCAGTCAAACGCCAGGTTCCCATCCGATCGCCTTCGACATCCAAAGCGATATGGCTGGCCAGGCACTCACTGAAAAAGCAGTTTTTTACGTCCCGAGGTGACACTATGAAGCAATGCGAAAAGTTAACTCCATCCCCAATCAAAGCGCTTGATGAGGGCAGGACTGCCCAATGGTGGCGCAACCCTTATTGCTGGCTCATTCTGGTGGGCCCGATCACGGTGGTCATCGCCGGCATTCTCACCGCTTGGATTGCGATCGATGGTGCTGATCCGCTGGTCGATGCGAATTACTATCAAAAAGGGATTGCCTTGAGCAAAGGGGTAACGGATACGCCGGGGTCTCTACTGCCTGCGAAACAGGCACGCAATCATGCCGCAACAGGTGGATCGCCCGCTGGACTGAAACCCGTGGACCAATAACGACAAGGACAGTGCGGTGAAAAAACTTCCTTGGATGTGCATTGCTTGGCCATCATTTTTGGCAGCGAGCGTGCTGGAAATGCTTGTTTTTGCATTGATCGATCCGGCAGAATTGAAGTGGGCTCACATGCCCGGTGCATGGTCATCCCAAGCCATTTATTCGCTGGCATTCTTTGTATTCTGGGGCGTCACCTTTGCCAGCAGTGCAACGACTGCGTGGCTCGCGGGCGTTCAGGTTGATGCAGAGGAAGCGAAAGCTTAGGCGCACACCTGCGGGTTGGCGATTAGCCTCAATGCACCGGCATCCAAGATCCGAACTTGACGCTGCTTCACATCAACAATGCCTTCGGCGGCGAATTTTGAGAAGCTTCTGCTGATCGTTTCTAGTTTCAAACCGAGATAGCTGCCGATTTCTTCGCGCGTCATGCGAAGAACCATCTCCTGAGGCGAAAAGCCACGCGTTTGAAGGCGTTGCGCTAGATTCAAGAGAAATGCCGCCAAGCGTTCGTCCGCTCGCATGCTGCCGAGTAGCATCATGACGCCCTGATCGCGCACGATCTCCCTGCTCATCATCTTGTGCATGTGCCGCTGCAGGGAAGTGACGTCTTTTGACAACTCTTCAAGCCGATCAAACGGGATCACGCATACTTCCGCATCTTCCAGCGCGACGGCGTCGCAGGCGTGAAGATCATTGACAATGCCATCCAAGCCAAGGATTTCACCTGCCATTTGAAAGCCTGTCACCTGTTCACGACCATCTTCTACGCTAACCATTGTCTTAAAAAACCCGGTTCGAATCGCGTAAAGATGACGAAAGGGGTCGCCAATTTGATAAAGGTGCGTGCCGCGGGGGAGCTTTCTGCGATTGGAGACGAGTGTATCAACATGAGTGATCTCCTCTGCTGTAAGTCCGACGGGCATACATAACTCGCGCATGTTGCACGACGAACAAACTACTTTTGCTTCGTGAATCTTGATCATTTGGACAACTTCTCTCCAATCGCTGGAAGCTTACCATGAGGACGGCAAGATCGCTACCATCAGGCTAGGTAGTTCGGGATCTGCAAGCTTCCATTGACGGGATCGGCTCGATACGCAATCCTTCGCTTTTCGTTTGATTTGGATCAACTGAAAGGTCAAACCGAGGGTGCATATTCGAAGACAACGATCCGCTTCAATGCCTACCCTGACGACCATGATATCTACGACCAACACCAGCCCTTTGTCAGGTGAAATTTTGCGCCGCTTTGATCAAAGCGGGCCAAGATACACGTCGTATCCGACCGCTGATCGGTTTGTCGAGGCTTTTGAGGCGGGGCTCTTGGCTTCGGCCATGGGCATGCGGATGGTGACGGGACATGCGGCAGTTCGGCCTCTTTCGATCTACGTTCATCTGCCATTTTGCGAATCGCTGTGCTACTACTGCGCCTGCAACAAGATCATCACGAAGGATCACGACAAAGCTGACGAGTACCTAGACTATCTTGACAGAGAGGTGCGGTTGTACGCCAAGTTGCTCTCCAGCGGCGCGTCAACATCATGCGATCCGCGAGTACTGACAAAACCCCATGTCAACCAGTTGCATTTGGGCGGAGGTACGCCAACATTTCTAAGCGATGCGCAGTTAGCGAAGATGATGATGAGTTTGCGTGAGCATTTCACTCTAGACGATGGAGGCGAATACGCGATAGAAGTTGATCCTCGCACGGTCGGTCGAGCAAGGCTTTGGCATCTCAAAGAATTGGGCTTCAATCGGATCAGTTTGGGAGTTCAAGACTTTGATGCCCAAGTGCAAAAGGCGGTTCATCGCATTCAGCCCTTTGATTCAGTTGCACAAGTCTTGGGGTTTGCGCGCGAGCTAGGATTTCAATCCATCAACATGGATTTGATTTATGGACTTCCTCGCCAAAGTGTTTCGTCCATGGCCACGACACTTGAACAGGTGATTCTCCTCCGACCTGAGCGCATCGCCTTGTATGCCTACGCACATCTTCCCGAACGCTTCAAACCACAGCGGCGCTTGGATGCCTCACAGTTGCCCAGCGGCGCAGAAAAAACCGCGATGTTGGAAATGGCTCTTTATATGTTCAGGCAAGCAGGCTACATCTATATCGGCATGGATCACTTTGCCTTGCCGACGGATGCCCTCGCCGTCGCGAAAAGACAGGGCAGGCTGCATCGGAACTTCCAAGGCTACAGCACCCAACCCGATTGTGACTTGATTGCATTGGGTGTCTCTGCGATTGGAAAGATCGGGGCGCACTACAGCCAGAATGCAAAGAATTTGCAGGAATATTATGACTTGCTGGATCAGGATGTATTGCCTGTCGTGCGCGGCATGACTCTGGGGCGCGACGATGTGTTGCGCCGTGCGGTCATCATGTCGATCATGTGTCATGGCGAGGTGAATTTCGAGTCGATCGAACTGGCGCATTTAGTTGATTTTCAAAACTATTTTCAATCTGAGATGGTGCAGTTGCAAGCCATGGCCCATGACGGTTTGGTACAGCTGAAGTCCGATGGCATTGAAGTCACAGAGGCCGGCTGGTACGTGGTACGTGCCGTGGCCATGGTGTTTGATCGCTATCTTCAAGCTGATCGCAATCGCCAGCGCTATTCGAGGATCATTTGATGCTTTGGGGCTTGATGTCAGCCGCGTTTCTGATGGGCCTTGTTGGCGGCCCTCATTGTTTGGCCATGTGTGGCTCGGCTTGTGCAGGCTTGGGTCAACTGGGCGGCAGACAGTTGGGCGCTTTTCAGCTCGGACGCGTGTTGGGATATGCAGCGCTTGGAGCTGTGGCAGGAATGTTTGTGCAATCGGTGGCTTGGGCCAGTGAAAATATTGTGCTGCTCAAGCCAGCCTGGGTGGTTATGCAAGCGGTCGTCATGGCGTGGGGGTTGGTGCTGGTCATGTTTGCTCGCCAACCCATTTGGATCCAATCTGCTTCAACGTGGATCTGGGCAAGAGTCCGACGGGCTGGCGCAACAACCGGAGGCAGCTTGGGCTTGGGGCTAGCCTGGTGCATGCTGCCTTGCGGCTTGCTTTACTCGGCCGTTTTGATGGCAGGCCTGAGTGGTGGTGCGTGGCAGGGGGCTTTGGTGATGATCGCTTTTGCTATTGCTACCGTACTTTGGTTGAGTTGGCTTCCGAGGGCTTGGCAAAAGCTTCGGCAATGGCGAGAAGGCTGGGGTCAACGCTTGGCGGGGCTGTTGTTGGTGATTGCTTCGGGAGCAGCGTTATGGATGCAATTCACCCAGGGAGTGAAGTTGCTTTGTTGACGCCTTAAGCCAGACTGGCTGAACCAGAAAGAAAAAAGCCCGGCGAACCGGGCTTCTCTTGAGCGGCTAAGAGGTCACTTCTTAGCAGCAGGTGTCGCGGCCTTAGCGGGAGCAGCTTTAGCATCCTTCGCAGGAGCAGCTTTTGCTGCGGGCGCTGCCGCCGCAGGCGCCTCTTCTTCAGCGGCAGCTAGTGCCACCACAGAGACGATCACGGGATCGATCTTGCCGCGCGTGACAACTTTCACACCCTGGGGTAGGGTGATGTTGCTCACATGCAGGCTGACGCCCTTCTTGAGACCGGATAAATCCACCGCGATGAATTCTGGCAGGTCGGCTGGGAGGCAAGACACTTCGATCTCATTCACAACGTGATTCACCAAACAAGCATCGAGCTTGACGGCTTGCGACTCGGCTTCTCCGCTGAAGTGCAACGGCACCTTCATCGTGAGCTTGGTATTGGCATCAACGCGTTGAAAATCCACGTGCGTGACTTGCGGCTTGTAGGGGTGATACTGAACATCGCGAAGAAGCACTTTGGCCTCAACGCCGGCCACTTCCATGTCCAAAATAGTGGCATGGAAGGCTTCTTTCTTTAGGGCAAACCACAGCGCATTGTGATCGAGTTCGATCAATGCGGGCGCGGTCGTGCCACCGTAAACGATACCCGGAACTTTGCCCGTGATGCGGAGACGGCGGCTCGCACCCGTACCCTGCTTTGCGCGCTCAAATGCGACGAATTTCATAATAACTCTCCAGTAGAAGTGTGCCGCGACCAG